>NZ_NEUB01000633.1:32143-47593 GCF_002910825.1 Streptomyces sp. SM1
ACCACAGCCGCCATACACCCGATCGAGCCAACCACAGCCGTACATCCGAGCGGGTCGGTCGCAGCCGTGCACCCGATCGGGTGAGTCGGCGCCGGACGGCAGCTCGCGCGAGCCGGCGCCGCAGTGCCTCACGACCGAGTCCTCCCGGGGTGAGCTGACGCGGCACGGGGACCTCCGGGAGACGGTTCGCGGGCTACCGCACCCCAGATTGTGATGATTTGTCATACCGCGCTCTGTTCAGCTGCACCGGACGGGTGAGAATGGCGGAATTCCGAGCGTGGCCGGACGGAGTCGGGCGAAGTCGACACCCCGTTCACTCACGGAACGTCACAACTGGTCGGAGGCCCGCAGAAGCCGTCCACCCGTGAGCAGAAACGATCGGGCAGAGATGCGGATCCGCGCGGAAGACCGGAGAGTGACTGGAAGGCCCCGGCGCGGGCCTCTATGATCGGCACACTTCCTGGTACTGAGACTTTCCTGCACGGACAGCGGCGGACAGCGATCGAGTGCACTGCGGGAGCGAGTGGTGAGCGGAACGTCCGAAGGGCCGGCGCCCGCGGCTGAACTCGACCGGCCGATCGTCACAGAGAGTGAGATCATCACGTCTGCCGGTACCGAACCCCCAGCACTGCTTTCTCCCACACCTCCGACGTCTTCCGCCGCCCCCGCGGCCCCGCCGTCGCCCCTCTCCTACCGCTCCGCCTTCGCGGCCGCCCCGCTCGCCATGGCCGTGGTCGACCGCGAGGGTCTGGTGACCGGCGCCAACACCGCCCTCGCCGGGCTGCTGGGCCGCGACCCCGGCACCCTGACCGGTGCCGTCGCCGCCGACCTGGTGGATCTGACCGCCGACGCCCGCACCTGGCACGCGTACCGGGAGATGCTGCGCGGACGGCGGGCCAGGCTGCGCTGCACGCGCCGGCTGAAGCATCCCGAGGGACACGCGCTCTGGGTGCGGGTGACCGTCGCCCCGCTGCCCGCCGACGACGGGGGCGTACTGCTGTCGGTCGCCGACATCAGTGACCACCGCGAGCTGCAGGAACGCCTGCGGCACGTACGGATGCACGACCCGGTGACCCGGCTGCCCAACCGCACCCTGTTCTTCGAGCGGCTGACGGCCGCGCTGGAGGCGGGGTCGTACGAGGAGAGCGGCACCGGCCGGATCGGGCTGTGCTACCTCGACCTGGACGGGTTCAAGGCCGTCAACGACACCCTGGGGCACCGCGTCGGCGACCAGCTGCTGACCGCCGTCGCCGAACGGCTCGGTCAGTGCGCGAAGGACGCCGCCAGGACCGGCACGCCGCTGGTCGCCCGGCTCGGCGGGGACGAGTTCGCCCTGCTGGTCGAGGACTCCACCGGAACCGAACAGCTGGCCGACCTCGCCGAGTCGCTGCTCGACGCGATCCAGGCGCCCTTCGACCTCGACGGCCGGAGGCTGTCGGTCTCCGCGTCGATCGGGGTGGTCGAGCGGCATGCCGCCGGGACCACGCCCACCGCGCTGATGCAGGCCGCCGACACCACGCTCTACTGGGCGAAGGCCGACGGAAAGTCCCGCTGGACCCTGTTCGACCCGGAGCGCAACGCCCACCGGGTGACCCGCCAGGCACTCGCCTCCACGCTCCGCCCGGCCATCGACCGGGGCGAGTTCGCGCTGGAGTACCAGCCGCTGGTGGGCATGGAGGACGACCGGGTGCACGGCGTGGAGGCGCTGGTCCGCTGGAACCATCCGCGGTTCGGCACGCTGACGCCGAATCGGTTCATCTCCCTCGCGGAGGAGGACGGCTCCATCGTGCCGCTCGGCCGCTGGGTGCTGCGCACCGCCTGCCGCCAGGCCCGCGCGTGGCAGACGGAGCACCCGGACGAGCCGCCGATCTTCGTCAGCGTGAACGTGGCGGTCCGTCAGGTGTGGGACTCCGACCTGGTGGCGGACGTCGCCGACATCCTCGAGGAGACGGGCCTCGCGCCGCGGCTGCTCCAGCTGGAGCTGACCGAGTCCGCGGTGATGGGATCCACCGGCCGGCCGATCCAGACGCTGAAGGCGCTCAGCGACATGGGCGTCGGCATCGCCATCGACGACTTCGGCACCGGCTACTCGAACCTGGCCTACCTCAGCCGGCTGCCCGTGTCGGTACTGAAACTGGACGGCTCCTTCGTCCGCGGCTTCCAGATCGAGGACCGCACCGCCCAGGCGAGCCCGGCGGACGAGGCCATCGTCGAGGCGATGGTGCAGCTCGCCCACCGGCTCGGGCTGACCGTCACCGCGGAGTGCGTGGAGACCTCGGCACAGGCGACGAGGCTGCGCCGGATCGGCTGCGACACCGGTCAGGGCTGGCTGTACTCCCGGCCGGTGTCACCGGACCGCATCTCCGAGCTGCTGGGCTCGCCCGGAATTCCCGGAATTCAGACCGGCGTGGGCAAACCGTAGGCGTCGGCGATCAGCTCGTAGGAGCGCAGGCGGATGTCACCGCCGTGGGCGTTGGCGGTGAGCATCAGCTCGTCGGCGCCGGTGCGCTTCTGCAGCTCGTCGAGCCCCGCGCGGACCTCGTCCGCCGTGCCGTGGACGACGTTGGCGTTCCAGGAGTCGACGAACTCCCGCTCCATCGGCGAGAAGTCGTACGCCTCCGCCTCCTCCGGCGTCGGGACGAGCCCGGGGCGGCCGGTGCGCAGCCGGACCATGTTGAGCGCGGCGGCGAGCACCTGGCGGCGGGCCTCCTTCTCGTCGTCCGTCGCCAGCGCGGAGACGCCGATCACGGCGTAGGGCGCGTCGAGGACCTCGCCGGGGCGGAAGGACTCGCGGTAGAGGTCGAGGGCCGGAATCGTGTTCTGCGCCGAGAAGTGGTGGGCGAAGGCGAAGGGCAGGCCGAGCATGCCGGCCAGCCGGGCGCTGAAGCCGGAGGAGCCGAGCAGCCAGACGGGCGGGCGGTGCGGGGACTGCACGCCACCGGGGGACGTCGCCTGCACCGGGCCGGGAACGGCGTGGATGCGCGCGTAGGGGTGGCCGTCGGGGAAGTCGTCGTCGAGGAAGCGGGTGAGCTCGGCGAGCTGCTCGGGGAAGTCGTCGGCGCCCTCGTTCAGCCGGTCGGTGCGGCGCAGGGCGGCCGCGGTGGCGCCGTCGGTGCCGGGGGCGCGGCCGAGGCCGAGGTCGATCCGGCCCGGGGCGAGGGCCTCCAGGGTGCCGAACTGCTCGGCGATCACCAGCGGCGCGTGGTTGGGCAGCATGACCCCGCCGGAGCCGAGGCGGATGCGGTCGGTGTGGGCGGCGAGGTGGGCCAGGATGACCGCCGGGGAGGAGGAGGCCACACCCGGCATGGAGTGGTGCTCGGCGACCCAGTGGCGGTGGAAGCCGCGGGACTCGGCGAGGCGGGCGAGGCCGACGCTGGTCCGCAGGGCCTCGGTGGCGGTGCGGCCGGCGCCCACGGTGACCAGGTCCAGGACCGAGAGCGGGACGGGTGCGGTGCCGTGGGCGGTGCCCCGGATCTCCTCTGCGGCGTCTGTGGCCATGGTGGGGCGCCTCCTGTGGGGTGTGACGGTAGCTGCGTGACGTAACGGGAGACGGCCCCCCGGTTATTCCGCTCCCCCGCCCCCTCTCTCCCTCTCCCGCCCCCTCTCCCCGGTGTACCGGTCGCCCCGCGGCACCCGACGGTGTGCGCACCCGATGATCATGCGATAAGCTCATCCTGCTCGCTGAGGGGCTCGCCCCCGAAAGTGATCACGCGTCGGTGGTCCAAGGAAAGACGCCCCGCTTCCTGCGGGGAGGTGCAGGTGCAAGGCCTGCCCGGCGCTCCACGAGAACCCCGGCCCGCGAAAGCGGGACCGGGGTTCTTTCGTGTGCGCCTCATCCTCCTCCGCGGGGACCGGGGCCGTCACCCGGTCCGCGCGGAGGGCAGGCCGTCAGCCGAGCTTGGCCTCCTGCGCCTTGATGACGGCGGTCGGCTGCTCGAACGCCTCGTCCCGGCTGATCGCCGCGATGTTGAAGGACGAGCATCCGGCGAGCGTGGTGCCCTGGCGGAAGACGACGACCTTCGTGTCGGCGGAGGTTCCGTCCATCTTGGTGCCCACGGTCCAGGCGACCGCGTCCTCCCCGGCCGCGAGCTTCTCCTCGGTGATCCCGGTGATCTGCTGCTTCTCACCGTCGACCGACATGGTGAAGCCTCCTGCGCACTTCTCGCCCGCCTCCCGCAGCGCGGTGAGGGCGCGCTCCGCACCGTCGGCGTCGTAGGACCGGAGCGAGGTCATCGTCCTGGTGATGTCGAGGGAGTCGAGCATCGCGTCCTCGGCCTCCTCCGGCGTGAGCTCCGAGAGGTCCGGCATGCCCTTCGCGGCTGCCGCGGACTCCTGGGTGACGAGCCGCTGTGCGCTCGCCGCCGGTGTGCCCACCGGCAGGGACGACAGCGCCTGGGCGACAGGCTCGCACCCGGCCTGCTCCACGGAGAGGGTCCCGGGATCGGAGACGGCGTCCTTGCCCGGCTCGACGACCTTGTGGTCCTCGATGTCGGCCGAGGCGACCACGAGCTTCTCCAGTTCGGCGGCGGTCAGCGCCTTCGCGGCCGGAGCACCGGACGCGGCGTCGCCCTTCGCCGCCTTGTCCCCGCCCTTCCCGCCGGTCGCCTCACCGCCGCCGCAAGCGGTGGTCAGAACGGCGAGAGGGCGGCCGCGGAGACGGTCAGGACCGCGCGGCGAACGGCGGTGGCTCTCATGGTGCTTACTCCCTGGTCGAGATTCCGACGCCCTGCGCCGAGGCGCGGCGCAGGGCTCACGGAAGTGGGACCACCCGGAGTCGATCAAGGTTGTACGGCGTCGTCCTCAGGCCTGGGCCTGCACGATCGGTTCGCGGGTGAACAGTGCGCCCAGTTGCGGGGCGTTCACCCGGCGGTCGGCCAGGCGCAGGCACTCCCAGGCCGTGACCTGGTTGGCGGTGAGGACCGGCTTGCCCAGTTCCTTCTCCAGGGCCGGGATGTGGGCGACCGTGTGCAGGGCGGTGTCCGGCAGGAGGAGCGCGTCGGCGTCGGGGCTGTCGGCCGCGCGGGCCAGCGCGAACAGCTCCTCCTCGCCCCAGGTGCCGACCTCCGCCGCGGTGATGATCCCGGAACTGCGCACGCCGGTGACCTCCGCACCGCCGGCCCGCAGGAACCCGGCGAAGAGGACCGCCACGTCGTCCGGGTAGGTGGCGCCGACGGCGACCCGCCGCGCCTCGATCTCCCGCAGCGCGTGCACGAAGCCGAAGGACGTGGACGAGGCGGGCATGCCGGCCGCCCGCGCGAGGTTGCGCACCTGCTCGTGGGCGCCGTCCCAGCCGTGCACGAAACTGCCGCTGGTGCAGGCCCACACCACCGCGTCGGCGCCGGAGAGCCGCAGCTGCTGGAGGCCGGCCGCCAGCCGTTCGGGCGCTCCCATCTGCAGCAGCGCGTCGACCCGGTGGGCGTCCTCGCCGATGTCGGTGTGCACCAGGTCCACCCGGACGTCGCTGCCCAGCAACTGCTCGATACGCGGATAGTCGTTCTCTGCGGAGTGGCCCGGATAGAGGAATCCCAGTGCGGTCATGTCCAGCCTTCCTGCTGTTTCTCTTCCGGTACGTCCGGTACTGCGGGCACGTCCGGCAGTACGGAGCCGGATGTCTGGCCCGGCAGTACGGTCCCGGACCGCGCCGACGCGTCGATCAGCGCCTGATACGGTCCCACCGCCCGTGTACCCAATCGGCGCAGCGCCGCCCACATGGTCACCTGGTTGGCCGAGATGACCGGGATGCGCAGCTCCGCCTCCAGCTGCGGGATGACGTCGTAGGTCGGCAGGTTGGTGCAGGACAGGAACAGCGCGTCGGCGGCGCCGAGCCGGCCGCGGGCCGCCGCCCGCCGGGCCATGTCCACCACCTCGCGGTAGGTGACCTTCCAGATGTGCCGGGTCAGGCCCATGTACGCGCAGCCGGTGACGGTGACTCCGGCCCGGGCGACGTAGTTCTCCAGCGCCCGGGTGACCGAGACGGTGTACGGGGTGACCAGGGCGACCCGGCGTACGTCCAGTTCCACCAGCGCTTCGAGGAGCGCGCCGGAGGTGGTGACGGCGGGGACCGCGCCGGCCCGGCTCATCGCCTCGCACATCGCGCGCTCGCCGACGATCCCGCCGACGAAGCTGCCCGACGTACAGGCGTAGGCGACGACCTCGGGCGTGACCGCGGTGAGGGTGCGCACCGCGTCGCCGAGGGTCTCGTGCTCGCTGACCAGCCGGGCGAGGTCGAGACTCACCTCGACCGGCACGTACGGCGTTCGGGTGAGGTGGAGCGACACCTCGTCCGGGATCCAGCGCCAGAGCTCGCGGTCCAGCGCGAAGTCGAAGGGGGCGACGACACCGACACCGCGCTGCGGGCCGGGACCGCCGAGAAAGGAGACGTCCATGTCAGCACCGGCCTCACGCTGGGAGACGAGCACACAAGGGATCGCGGGAAGGCCCGTGTTGACGACGGTAGGTTCGGGTGCGAGCGTGGTCAATCCGCCTGGGGCACCCACCGGTCAACACCTGGTTAACTCGTCGGGCACCGGCCGCCGCCGGGGAGCCGTATCGAGCCGAAGAACCTGGAGGCGAGGCCGCTCATGTCCATCCCCACGCTGCTCGTGCTGGACGCCGATCCGCTCCCCCGTCTCGGCCGGCTCACCGGCCGGGTCAGGGTCGAGCACGCCGACGCCTCGACCCTGGCCGAGCGGCTGCCGTCCGCGGACGTGCTGCTGGTGTGGGACTTCGCCTCGCACGCGGTGCGCGAGGCGTGGCCCGGTGAGGGGCCCCGGCCGCGCTGGGTGCACACGGCGAGCGCGGGCGTGGACCATCTGCTCTGCCCGGAACTCGCCGCCTCCGACACCGTGGTCACCAACGCGCGCGGTGTCTTCGACCGGCCGATCGCCGAGTACGTCGCGGCCCTGGTGCTCGCCTTCGCCAAGGATCTGCCGCGGACGCTGGAGCTGCAGCGGGAGCGGACCTGGCGGCACCGGGAGACGCGCGGGGTCGCCGGGACCCGTGCCGTGGTGGTCGGGTCGGGGCCGATCGGCCGGGCGGTCGCCGGCACGCTCGAGGCGCTCGGGGTGCGGACCGCGCTGGCCGGGCGCACCGCGCGGGTGGGGGTGCACGGCCCGGAGGACCTGGACCGGCTGCTGGCCGGCGCGGACTGGGTGATCGCGGCCGCGCCGCTGACCGAGGAGACGCGGGGCATGTTCGACGCCCGCCGGTTCGGGATGATGCGGCCCTCCGCGTACTTCGTCAACATCGGCCGGGGGCAGCTGGTCGACGAGGAGGCGCTGGCCGGGGCGCTGCGCGGGCGGTGGATCGCGGGGGCCGCGCTGGACGTCTTCGAGACCGAGCCGCTTCCCCCGGACGGCCCGCTGTGGGAGGTGCCCGGGCTGGTCGTGTCGCCGCACATGAGCGGGGACACGGTCGGCTGGCGGGACGAACTCGGCGCCCAGTTCGTTGAGTTGTTCGAGCTGTGGGCGGCGGGCGAGCCGCTGGTGAACGTGGTCGACAAGCAGCGCGGGTATGTACCCGGTCACTGACGTGCGCACCTGAGAAGGAGGCCGGATGTCCGAGCTCACCGGGCTGACCGCCGTAAGGCTCCTCGACGGCTACCGCGGGGGTGAGTTCGGTCCCGTCGAGGTGACCCGCGCGGCGCTGGAGCGGGCCGGGGCCATCCAGCCCGAGGTGAACGCGTTCGTGCGGCTGCTCGCCGAGGACGCGCTGGAGCGGGCCGCCGCCTCCGAGGAGCGATGGCGGCGCGGTGAGCCGTACGGGCTGCTGGACGGCGTGCCGGTCACGGTGAAGGACATCCTGCTGCTGCGCGGCGCCCCGACGCTGAAGGGCTCGCGGACCGTCGACCCGGCGGCGGTCCGCTGGGACGAGGACGCGCCCTCGGTGGCCCGGCTGCGGGAGCACGGCGCGGTGTTCCTGGGCAAGACGACGACCCCCGAGTTCGGCTGGAAGGGGGTCACGGACTCGCCGCTCAGCGGGATCACCCGTAATCCGTACGATCCGGCGCGTACGGCGGGCGGGTCCAGCGGGGGCGCGGCGGCGGCCGTGGCGCTGGGCGCGGGGCCCCTCGCCCTGGGCACGGACGGCGGGGGGAGTGTCCGTATCCCCGCCGCCTTCTGCGGGATCTTCGCGCTGAAGCCGACGTACGGAAGGGTGCCGCTGTATCCGGCGAGCGCGTTCGGCACGCTGGCGCACGTCGGTCCGATGACCCGGGACGCGGCGGACGCGGCGCTGCTGATGGACGTGATCGGCGGGCCGGACTCCCGGGACTGGTCGGCGCTCGGCCCGGCGCCCGGCTCCTTCTCGGAGGGGCTGGCGGGCGGGGTGCGCGGGCTGCGGGTGGCGTACTCGCCGTCGCTGGGCGGGCAGGTGCGGGTGGATCCGGAGGTGGCGGCCGCGGTGCGGCGGGCGGTGGAGTCGCTGGCCGGGCTCGGCGCGTACGTCGAGGAGACGGACCCGGATCTCGCCGATCCGGTGGAGGCCTTCCACACCCTGTGGTTCGCCGGTGCGGCGCGGGTGACCCAGCACCTCACGCGTGAGCAGCGCGGGCTGCTCGATCCCGGGCTGCGGGAGGTCTGCGGGGCGGGGGCCCGCCGTTCGGCGCTGGACTATCTGGCCGCGGTGGACGTGCGGATGGACCTGGGCCGCCGGATGGGCCGTTTCCACGACACCTACGATCTGCTGGTCACCCCGACCGTGCCGGTCACGGCGTTCGAGGCGGGCGCGGAGGTGCCGAGGGGCTCGGGCCACCGCCGGTGGACAGGCTGGACACCGTTCACGTACCCCTTCAACATGACGCAGCAGCCCGCCGCGACGGTGCCCGTCGGCACCGACGCCGCCGGGCTGCCGGTCGGCCTGCAGCTGGTGGCCGCCCGGCATCAGGACGCGCTGGTCCTGCGGGCGGCGCACGCGCTGTACGAGGCGGGGGCGGCCACGGGCGTCACGCGCGCCGGAAGCTGAGCGTCACGCCCGCCGGAAACCGGAGGTCACGCGCGCCGGAAGCTGAGCGTCTCCCCCGCCGCTCCGGTGCGCCACAGGTCGTTGCAGCCCTCGGCCATGGCCGCGAGGCCGTCCACCACCTGACCCCAGACGATGCCGGGCACCCAGCCGACGTCGCCGTTGAGCAGCAGGTTGTTGCGTTCGTAGAACAGGGCCAGGTCCACCAGGGTGGTGCCGGGGCGGACCTCGCGGTCGTAGCCGTACGCCCTGGTGCCCAACTCGGCACTCGCGAAGGCGAAATAGCACAGATCACCCGGAATCGGCGTGACGGTCGGATTCTCCAGCGGTGGTTCGGATGCCGCGAAGGGCGGGAAGAGGGCATAGATCTCGTTGCGCGCGTATTTGGCGTGATACACGTCGCCGCCGAGGGGGAGCGCGTCCCAGACGGCCGCGCAGGTGACCGGGGCCCGGTCGTCCAGTAGTTGGGCCGTGCAAGTGATCCCGCGCCTGACCAGCGAGACTTCGATGTAGCGATCAGCCATGCCTCCATGGCAGTGCCCCGGGGGCCCGCGGTCAAGGGTGCCGGGCCGAGGTATCGGACTGAAAAAGATCGGCATAACCCCCTCGGCTTCGGGTAGCTGCGCGCCCATGGCTCCACCACACAGAACCCCTTCATGGGGTATATCCGACCAAAGGTCCAGAACAGCCGGGCCCACTCGCCGGTCGCTGCTCGCGGGGGTCGCGGCGCTCGGCGCGCTGGGGGCGGCCGGCTGCTCGCGGGTGGCCGCCGGATCCGACGTGGAAGGCGGTGATCTCCTCGAACGGCTCAGGGCCCAGGGCGTGGCCCGGCTCGGTATCGCCGGTGAGATCCCCTTCGGGTACATCGACAAGGACGGTGAGCTGACCGGCGAGGCGCCGGAGCTGGCGAAGGTCATCTTCAAGCGGCTCGGAGTGGACCGGGTGCAGCCGGTGCCGACGGAGTTCGGCTCCCTCATCCCCGGTCTGGCGTCGCAGCAGTTCGACATCGTGGCGGCCGGGATGTACATCAACCCCGACCGCTGCGAGCAGGTCATCTTCTCCGACCCCGACTACCAGATGCTCGACGCCTTCATCGTGCGCAAGGGGAACCCCCTCGGGCTGAACGACTACAAGGACGTGGTGGCGAAGAAGGCCAAGTTCGCGACCGGTACCGGCTACGCCGAGATCGCCTACGCGGTGGAGGCCGGGTACAAGGAGAGCGACATCCTGATCGTGCCCGACCAGGTGGCCGGCCTGAACGCCGTCGAGGCCGGGCGCGTGGACGTCTTCGCGGGTACGGCGCTGACCGTCCGTGAGGTGGTCAAGAAGTCCGGCAGGACCGAGGCGACGGAGGCGTTCCAGCCGATCGTCAACGGTGAGCCGCACACGGACGGCGGCGGCTTCGCCTTCCGCCCGACCGAGACGAACCTGCGGGACGCCTTCAACACCGAGCTGCACAAGCTCAAGAAGAGCGGCGAACTGCTGCGCATCCTCAAGCCCTTCGGTTTCACCGAGGACGAGATGACCGATCTGACCGCGAAGGAGCTCTGCGGCGGATGACATCCGGACTGTGGGAACTGGTACTCCAGGGCGTCTGGGTCACGATCCAGCTGCTCGTCTTCAGCTCGCTGCTCGCGGCCGGCGTCTCCTTCGTGGTCGGTATCGCGCGCACCCACCACCTGTGGATCGTCCGCTTCCTCGCGGGCGTCTACACCGAGGTGTTCCGCGGGACCTCCGCGCTGGTGATGATCTTCTGGGTGTTCTTCGTGCTGCCGCCGGCCTTCGGCTGGCAGCTGGTGCCCATGTGGGCGGGCACGCTGGCACTGGGCCTGACCTACGGGGCGTACGGCTCCGAGATCGTGCGCGGCGCGCTCGGCGCGGTCGACCCCTCGCAGAAGGAGGGCGGCATCGCACTCAGCTTCACGCCGTGGCAGCGGATGAGGCTGATCATGCTGCCGCAGGCGGTGCCGGAGATGATCCCGCCCTTCTCCAACCTGCTGATCGAGCTGCTCAAGGGCACCGCGCTGGTGTCGATCATGGGCATGGGCGATCTGGCGTTCAGCGGCAACCTGGTCCGTCTGGCGCTGCAGGAGAGCGCGGAGATCTACACGTACATCCTGCTGATCTACTTCGTGATCGCCTTCCTGCTGACGCGGGTGATGCGCGGGCTGGAGAAGAAGCTGAAGGCGGGCGTCGGGAAGACGCCACCGAAGCGCAAGGCCGCCGCTCCTGAGCCGGCCGGGATCGGGGGTGTCCGATGAAGTGGGACTGGAACGCGGTCTCCGACTTCATGCCGCACTTCTGGGACGGTCTGCTGGTCACCCTGCAGATCCTCGTCCTCGGATCGCTGGTGTCGTTCGCCCTCGGTCTGGTGTGGGCGCTGCTGATGCGGGTGCCGTCGCGCTTCGTGACCTGGCCCGTCGGGGTGGTCACGGAGTTCGTCCGCAACACCCCGCTGCTGGTGCAGCTGTTCTTCCTCTTCTACGTGCTGCCCGAGTGGAACATCACCTTCTCGGCGCTCACCACCGGTGTGGTCGCCATCGGCCTGCACTACTCGACGTACACGATGCAGGTCTACCGGGCCGGCATCGAAGGGGTGCCGGTCGGCCAGTGGGAGGCCGCGACGGCGCTGAACCTGCCGCTGAAGCGGACGTGGACGGCGGTGATCCTGCCGCAGGCGATCCGCCGCGTGGTCCCCGCCCTCGGCAACTACGTGATCTCCATGCTGAAGGACACGCCGCTGCTGATGGCGATCACGGTGCTGGAGATGCTCGGCGAGGCACGTCTGTTCTCGCAGCAGAACTTCCAGTTCACCGAGCCCCTGACGGTGATCGGCGTGGCCTTCATCGTCATCTCCTACCTGGCCTCCCTTGCCCTGCGAGCCCTGGAGCGACGCCTTGCCCACTGACACTCCCCCCAATCCCGAGACGAGCCCCGAGCGCAGCTCCGGTGAGCTGATCCGTTTCGAGCAGGTCACCAAGCGGTTCGGGGAGAACACCGTCCTCGACCACCTGGACTTCTCCGTCGACGCCGGCAAGCACGTCACCCTGATCGGCCCGTCGGGGTCGGGCAAGACGACGATCCTGCGGCTGCTGATGACGCTGCTCAAGCCCGACGAGGGCACGATCACGGTGGACGGGAAGAAGCTGTTCCCGGCCTCCGAGAAGGAGCGGCGCGAGGCGCGCAAGCAGATCGGGATGGTGTTCCAGCAGTTCAACCTGTTCCCGAACATGAGCGTGCTGCGCAACATCACCGAGGCACCGGTCACCGTGCTCGGCATGTCCAAGGACGAGGCGGTGGAGCGGGCCAAGGGGCTGCTCGACATGGTGGGCCTGGCCGACAAGTGCGACGCCCGCCCGTCGCAGCTCTCCGGCGGCCAGCAGCAGCGCGTGGCGATCGCCCGCGCGCTGGCGATGCGGCCGAAGGTGCTCCTCCTCGACGAGGTGACCTCGGCGCTCGACCCCGAGCTGGTCGCGGGCGTCCTCGACCTGCTGCGGGACATCGCCCGCACCACCGACATCACGATGCTCTGTGTGACCCACGAGATGAACTTCGCCCGGGACATCTCCGACCAGGTGCTGATGTTCGACGCGGGCCGGGTCATCGAGACGGGCCCGCCGGAGCAGATCTTCAACGAGCCGGAGAACGACCGGACGCGGGAGTTCCTCAGCGCGATCCTGTGACCGCGGGGCGTATCCGCGGCGCGGGCGTCGGCAGAGCCCGAGGTCCGTACCGTGGGTCATTCCTCCGGCATGTGCCAGAGGATCGGCGCCGCAGTTGAGAGGGCCGCAATCTCGTCAACCCCCGCTCCCCGGAAGCCGTTTGACGGCTATCGTGGAGGGGATTCGCTGACCGGATTGCGGCCCCATTCGCGAGCGCAGGGGGAAACCGTGACGCTGAAGCACGAGCCGACCGCGTCGTACCACTCGGTCCAGGACGCGCTGCGCGTCCTGGAGACGGTGGCGCGGCGCGACACAGGAGTCAACGACACCGAACTCGCCCGCGAGACCGGCATCACGACGGAGCGGCTGACCACCCTCCTGCGGATGCTGCGCCGCGAGGCCTACGTCGAGCAGATCGCCGACGGCGCGTACGTGACCGGAGCGGCCTTCACCCGCCTCTGCTCCGCCGAGGGACACGACCTGGCACTGCGCGACAAGCTCCAGCACACCCTGGACCGGCTCCGCGACTCCGTGGGCGCCGCCGTCTACATCACCCGGTACGTCGACGGAGAGGTCGAGGTCACCCAGTACGCCGACGGCCCGGCCACACCGAAGGTCAACGAGTGGGTGGACTTCCGCTCCTCGGCGCACGCCACGGCGATGGGCAAGAGCCTGCTCACCCAGCTCGACCACGACGGCCGGCGCGACCATCTCGCCCGGCACCGGATGGCCCGGCTCACCTCGCGCACCATCACCAGCGACCGGCTGCTGCTCTCCCGGCTGGCGTCGCAGCCGCCCACGGTGCCGGTCCTGGACCTCCAGGAGTACGCGGTGGGCACGGTCTGCGCGGCCGTCCCCGTCACGGCCGGTTCCTCGGTGGGCTGCCTGGCGCTGTCCCTCCCGGTCGAGCACGCCCACCGGCTGCGCCGGGCCGCCGACGCCCTCAACCGCAACGCGGCACCGGTACTGCTCTCGCTGACGATCTAGGAGGGGGCGGGGCCGAACCGGCCGGCCGGGGCTGGTCGGGACCACCCTCCCGGAGCGGGTATTATTTTTCCGTCGCCGACCGCGCAAGCGGACGGTGGGAGTCATGCGCCGCTAGCTCAGTTGGTTAGAGCAGCTGACTCTTAATCAGCGGGTCCGGGGTTCGAGTCCCTGGCGGCGCACCTGGAAGGGCCTCTCGTGGGAGCGAGAGGCCCTTTGACGTGCTGGTGACGCGGCTCCGGTGATGCTCAGAACGTGACGTCGGAGCAGGCGTAGAACGCGTTGCCCGTGTCATGGACGGTCCACACCGCGAGGATCACGTGGTGGCCGCTGAGCCCGGACGGCAGACGGCCGCTGTGCGACAGCGTCGCGGGCGGGCGCTGGCCGTTGTAGGGCACCGTCAGGAACGGTGTCAGGTTGAGGTCGGACCGGGACAGGTTGTGGTTCTGGTTCCAGCCCGGCCTGGTGACGTAGTACTTGAAGTCGGTGGTGGCGTGCATGGCCGTGAACTGCCACCGGAAGGTGTAGTTCTGGCCGCCCGACACCCGGGTGGTGGGCCAGGCGCCGCCCGACGGGGTCCGCGGGCTGTCGAGCCGGCCGAACCGCGTGTTGTTGGCCGAGCAGAGCTGCCCGTCGGCGGGGCCGGAGGCGGGGAAGCCCTTCGGGCCCTCGACGCTCTGCGGCTCCCACTGGATGGATCCGCAGTTGGTGACCGTGCCGTTCTGGCAGAGCTTCTGCCTGCTGACCGGCAGGTCGGTGTAGCCGTGGCCGCTGGCACCACCGGAGGAGAGCACGAGTGCTCCGGTCGTGGCCAGTCCCACCGCGGCTGCGTACAGCTTGGTCCGTGATGTGCGCATGCTGCCGCTCCTGGAGAACGTGGGGGTTTCAGTGAGCCGTGCAGGTAGGTCTAGACCAAGTTCAGATTATGGGCGCGGATTGAACATGTCCATACCAATCGCAGGAGGTGTTCCCCGGGGGTTCGTCCCAGGACGGCCCCGGGTTCGGTCCCGGGTCCGGGTCCGGGGTTCGCTCCCGGGTTCGGTCCGGTCCCGGGATCCGGTCCCGGGTTAGGTCCCGTCCCCCTCCCGCGTCCGTCCCCCTCCCGCGTCCGTCCCCCTCCCGCGTCCGTCCCCCTCCCGCGTCCGTCCCCGTCCCGCGTCCGTCCCCGTCCCGCGTCCGTGCGCCGGGCGTTCACGGCGCCGTCTCGCTCCGGCCCGCGCAGAACGCCACCGTCAGGTCCTTCACCAGTACCTTGCGTTCGTGGTCGTCCAGCTCCACCAGCCCCCGCATCGTCAGCCGGGTCACCGTGTCCTCCACGGAGTCCACGACCGAGCTGAGCACGGTCGCCCGGTGCTGGGCGTCCAGCGCGGCGATCCGCCGCCGGTGCATCGCGACGGCCACCTCGGGCGCGTACTCCACCCGCACCGGCCGCACCGCGAACACCTCCACCCCCACCGGCTCCGCATCCGCCGCCACCAATCGGGTCAGCGCGTCCTGCGCCGCCTCCACCGCGCCCCGCCCCGCACCCGGCGCGGCCACCGGCACCCGCGGCAGTGCGGCCTCGACGCACCGGCGCAGATAGGTCTCGTGGTCCTCGACGGCCAGCGTGGCCCGAGCGGTGTCCCGTACCCGCCAGACCACCAGGACGGCCACCTGCAGGGCGACACCGCCCCGGTCGGCCGCGGGCATCGGCTCACCGCGCCAGTGCCGCAGCCGGACGTCGACCCTCCGGCGCAGCAGCAGGGGGTTGACCCACATGAGTCCGGTCCGCCGTACGGTGCCCCGGTAGCGGCCGAACAGGTCGAGCACCCAGGCCCGGCCGGTTCCGCCACGGGCCAGCCCGCCG
>NZ_NEUB01000634.1 GCF_002910825.1 Streptomyces sp. SM1
CCCAAGGCCGGGAAGTTAGCGTTCTCGCAGGTCCTGCAAGCACATTGAGGGTTCGAAGCGAAAGCACAACGGAGCTCGTTGGTACAGGCAGTCGACCAAGACAGCTTGTACGTGAGGAGCTCCGTTGCAGGTTCATCTTGCCCTGCCGTCCACGCTGACTGCCATCACCCGTACGGTGACCGTGGCCGCGGGCCGGTTCGCCCCGGGCCACCTGGGAGAGCTGACCGCCGTGGTGCCGTTCGAGCTCGTGGACGCGGTGCTGGCGGAGACGCGGACGGTGCAGCGGCGGCTGCGGGACCTGCCCTCTCGGGTCGGAATGTACTTCCTGCTCGCAATGTGCCTGTTCCCTGAGGTCGGCTACCGGCTGGTCTGGGACAAGCTCACCAGCGGCCTGGCCGGCATACCGGTGGCCTCACCGAGCACGAAGGCCCTGCGGGACCTTCGCCGACGGCTGGGGGCCGCGCCGGTTCGGTCACTGTTCGAGGTGCTCGCCGGGCTGCTGGCACGCCCTACCACGCCGGGGGTGCGCTTCGGTGCCTACCGGACCGTGTCCTTCGATGGCTGCAGCTCGCTTCGGGTGCCCGATTCACCCCGCAATCGGGCCTGGCTCGGGCGGACAGCCCATCACGGCTATCCCACGCTGGAGTTGATGACGCTGGTCGAGACCGGGACAAGGTCCATGATCGGCGCAGTGTTCGGCCCCACCGACGAGGGCGAGACCGCCTATGCCTGCCGACTGCTGCATCTGCTGAGGCCGGACATGCTGGTGCTGTGGGACAAGGGCTTCGACGCCAACGACTTCCTCGCCCAGGCGACCGCGACTGGCGCGAAGGTGCTGGGCCGGCTCCGCAGCAACCGGCGCACCCCGGTCCTGGCCCGTCTCGACGACGGCTCATACCTGTCGGTGATCGGCACTGTGGGCGTCCGGGTCATCGACGCTGAAATCACGGTGACCTGCGCTGACGGCACCGTCTTCACCGGCTTCTACCGGCTGGTCACCACCTTGACGGACGCCCGCCGGCACCCTGCGGCGACGCTGATCAAGCTCTACCACGAGCGCTGGGAACACGAGAGCGCGTACTACGCACTCCGCCACACGATCATGGCCGGACGGAAGCTCCGCTCGAACGACCGGGCCGGCCTCGAGCAGGAGATGTGGGCCCTGCTCACGCTCTACCAGGCCCTACGGACCGTGATGGTCGAGGCCGCCGAGTCCATCCCCGGCACCGACCCCGACCGCTGCTGCTTCACTGTGGCACTCCAGACCGCCCGTGACCAGGTCGTCCAGGCCGCCGGGATCGTTCCCGACGAGCAAGGACGCCTCGGACTGACCGGCCGCCGGGTGCTGTCCCGCCTCCTTGCGCCCCGCCGCCACCGGACCAGCACCCGCAAGGTCAAGTCGCCGATGTCCCGCTACAGCGAGCGACGCGACGACGGCCGCCCAGATCACAGCCGCATCATCACCGACCTCGCCGTCACCGTCCTCGAACCCGGCCCCGAACCGCCGCCTCTGCCCACCGTCTCCCGAGACGACCGCTACACCGCCCCGGCCCAGCGACGACGGCATCGCATCCTCGCCCTGCTGCAGGACGACCCGAACCGGCTGTGGAGACCCGCGGAGATCGCCGCCCACTTCGGCGACGTCACCCTGCACACCATGTATCGGCAACTGTCCCGATGGGCCAACACCGGGCTCATCCACAAGCTCGGACCCGGCCTCTACGCAGCCACAACCTGGACCTCAACCCCCTTGCCACCAGCACAAACAGGCTAACTTCCCGGCCTTGGGACAAGGCCCGACGCCGGTGGCCTTCCCGCCATGGGGCCGGGGTGTATGCGTTCTTCCGCCGATGGCGCGACCACGGCCTGGTCAACAACAGCCGCTGAAGCCTGAGAAGACAGCAAGGCCGGATGGCCACGCATTCCCATCCGACCAGACGTAACCGTCACGGTGGCGTACGACCCTGTCGCGCTGGGTGCCCGCCCAGGCGTAGGACGGGTCGGTCTCCAGGGCGCGCTCCAGGTCGGCCAGGGCTTCCGCGGAACGGCCGAGGTTGAAGCGCGAGACCCCCGGCTCGCGTACGCCGACGCGTACCCGGGGTCGAGGGTGGGGGCGAGGTCGTAGGCCGCGAGGGCCTCCTCGTCGCGGCCGGCGGCGCGGAGCGCGTCGCCGCGTTCGCAGTGGGCCCACGGGGAGCCGGGGTCCAGGGCCACGGCCCGGTCCAGGTCGGCGAGCCGGCGTCCGGGGTCGCCCAGCTCGCGCCACACGCGGGCGCGGCGGATCAGCGCCCAGGAGTAGTCGGGCTTCAGCTCCAGCGCACGGTCCAGTGCGGTGAGCGCGGCCTGCGCCTCGCCGTGGACGAGGCGGGTGGCTCCGAGTGACGCCCAGGCGTACTCGTCGGCGGGGTCGAGGGCGGCCACGGCCCGCTCCAGGTCTCCCGCCGCCTGTTCGTGGCGCCCGAGGGCGCGCCCGTACTCGCCGCGCAGGGCACGGTGTTCCGGCGTCGTCCGGGGTCAGCGCGAGTGCCCGGCCCAGCTCGCTGACGGCGGCCTCGTACGCGCCCCGGGCGGCCGTGCAGCCACGCGTCGAGGAGGGGGCCGGTGCGCTCGTAGGTGTCGAAGAACAGGACGATCCAGGGGACGTCGGCGGCGGCGCCGTCGAGCTCGTTGGCCGGCACCGGGGTGAGGACGCTCTCCGGGGAGAGGACCAGCTGGACGTCCTCGTAGGTGCGGAAGCGGGCGCTGAGGCCGGTGCGCAGGCGGTCGTCGCCCTGGGCGAGCCGGGTGGGGTCGAG
>NZ_NEUB01000635.1 GCF_002910825.1 Streptomyces sp. SM1
CCCAAGGCCGGGAAGTTAGCGTTCTCGCAGGTCCTGCAAGCACATTGAGGGTTCGAAGCGAAAGCACAACGGAGCTCGTTGGTACAGGCAGTCGACCAAGACAGCTTGTACGTGAGGAGCTCCGTTGCAGGTTCATCTTGCCCTGCCGTCCACGCTGACTGCCATCACCCGTACGGTGACCGTGGCCGCGGGCCGGTTCGCCCCGGGCCACCTGGGAGAGCTGACCGCCGTGGTGCCGTTCGAGCTCGTGGACGCGGTGCTGGCGGAGACGCGGACGGTGCAGCGGCGGCTGCGGGACCTGCCCTCTCGGGTCGGAATGTACTTCCTGCTCGCAATGTGCCTGTTCCCTGAGGTCGGCTACCGGCTGGTCTGGGACAAGCTCACCAGCGGCCTGGCCGGCATACCGGTGGCCTCACCGAGCACGAAGGCCCTGCGGGACCTTCGCCGACGGCTGGGGGCCGCGCCGGTTCGGTCACTGTTCGAGGTGCTCGCCGGGCTGCTGGCACGCCCTACCACGCCGGGGGTGCGCTTCGGTGCCTACCGGACCGTGTCCTTCGATGGCTGCAGCTCGCTTCGGGTGCCCGATTCACCCCGCAATCGGGCCTGGCTCGGGCGGACAGCCCATCACGGCTATCCCACGCTGGAGTTGATGACGCTGGTCGAGACCGGGACAAGGTCCATGATCGGCGCAGTGTTCGGCCCCACCGACGAGGGCGAGACCGCCTATGCCTGCCGACTGCTGCATCTGCTGAGGCCGGACATGCTGGTGCTGTGGGACAAGGGCTTCGACGCCAACGACTTCCTCGCCCAGGCGACCGCGACTGGCGCGAAGGTGCTGGGCCGGCTCCGCAGCAACCGGCGCACCCCGGTCCTGGCCCGTCTCGACGACGGCTCATACCTGTCGGTGATCGGCACTGTGGGCGTCCGGGTCATCGACGCTGAAATCACGGTGACCTGCGCTGACGGCACCGTCTTCACCGGCTTCTACCGGCTGGTCACCACCTTGACGGACGCCCGCCGGCACCCTGCGGCGACGCTGATCAAGCTCTACCACGAGCGCTGGGAACACGAGAGCGCGTACTACGCACTCCGCCACACGATCATGGCCGGACGGAAGCTCCGCTCGAACGACCGGGCCGGCCTCGAGCAGGAGATGTGGGCCCTGCTCACGCTCTACCAGGCCCTACGGACCGTGATGGTCGAGGCCGCCGAGTCCATCCCCGGCACCGACCCCGACCGCTGCTGCTTCACTGTGGCACTCCAGACCGCCCGTGACCAGGTCGTCCAGGCCGCCGGGATCGTTCCCGACGAGCAAGGACGCCTCGGACTGACCGGCCGCCGGGTGCTGTCCCGCCTCCTTGCGCCCCGCCGCCACCGGACCAGCACCCGCAAGGTCAAGTCGCCGATGTCCCGCTACAGCGAGCGACGCGACGACGGCCGCCCAGATCACAGCCGCATCATCACCGACCTCGCCGTCACCGTCCTCGAACCCGGCCCCGAACCGCCGCCTCTGCCCACCGTCTCCCGAGACGACCGCTACACCGCCCCGGCCCAGCGACGACGGCATCGCATCCTCGCCCTGCTGCAGGACGACCCGAACCGGCTGTGGAGACCCGCGGAGATCGCCGCCCACTTCGGCGACGTCACCCTGCACACCATGTATCGGCAACTGTCCCGATGGGCCAACACCGGGCTCATCCACAAGCTCGGACCCGGCCTCTACGCAGCCACAACCTGGACCTCAACCCCCTTGCCACCAGCACAAACAGGCTAACTTCCCGGCCTTGGGGAAGGCCCCGTGAGCTTGGCCAGGGCTTCCTTGCGGGTGGTGCCGTAGACGCGGATGCGCTTGCGGGTGTTGCCAGGGGCGAGGACGTATCCGGCGGCTTCCCAGCGGCTGTCCTTGCGTTGGTAGACGGTTCCGTCGCCGTTGGCGCGGGTGCGGCGGGAGGTGGGGGTGTCTCGGGGCGTGGTCATCAGGCGGCGGCTTCCTGGTCGAGGCGAGTGCGGATGAAGTCGGTCAGGGCGTGTGTGGGGATGCGGCGGGCGCGGCCGAGGGTGATCGAGGCGAGCTGCCGGGTGCGGAGCAGGTCGTAGACGGCGGAGCGGCCGAGCTGGAGGCGGGCCATGACCTGGGGGACAGTGAGGAGTTCCGTGCCGGAGGTCACGCGGCGGCCCCTGCCCGGACTCCACTGGTCAGCCGATTAGTGGAGTGACCGACCGGGTGACCAGTACGGTCACCGGAGTGCTCCAAGCGTCGGGTTCGGGTCGGTTGCTCGGGCCGGGTCTGCCGCGTCGCGGCCAGGAGGTCGGCGAGGTGTTCGAGTTCGGGCAGGAGGCCGGTTCCTGCGTACTGCCAGTGGGAGATGACCAGCGTCGTGTCCGAGTCCATGCGCTGACCGGCGATGTTGCCGTGACCGAGTCGGTGACCGGCGGCCAGGTCAGTGGAGTGTCCGGCGCGGTCACTGACCGGACTGCCGTCCGTCTGACCGGCCTGCGTCTCCGCCGACGCTGGCGCGGGGGTCTGGGCGTCGGGTCGGCCGGTTCGCCAGGCGGCGCGTTCGGCTCGGAGGTAGGCGAGGGTGGTGGAGTAGCGGCGGGTGCGGGTGGAGAAGTGGCCTCGGAAGCCGAGCATGTGGGCCCATTGAACTCTTCTCGGTAACGCCTCGTGACGTTTTGTGATCTTCGTTCAGGCGGTGCGGTCGTGCTCGAGCTGGAGCAGGACGAGGGCGGCTCGGGCGATGCGGGTGATGGCCGAGGGGTCGAGGCTGACCCTGCGCAGGGCCTTGAAAGTGACCTTCAGCAGGGCGTTGGCACGTTCGGCGACGGCGTGGACGCCTCGGATCACGGCGTTGAACGCCTGGTCGGGCTCGGCGAGTTCACCGCCCTTGGGCTTCTTGACCGGGTGACGGAAGCCGGGCCCGGCGTTCTCGTAGCCGAGGTCGGTCAGGGTGGGGACGCCCAGGGTGGCGGCGAGCCGGTTCAGGGCGTCGACCAGTCCGTGGGCCCGTGCGCAGGTGGTGTC
>NZ_NEUB01000636.1 GCF_002910825.1 Streptomyces sp. SM1
GCACCACCCGGCGAAACCCGCGGCGCCCGGCCGCGCCGCCGGCACCGGAGTGCGTACCGCCGTCAGTACCCCGGCCAGCAGCATCATCAGCGCGGCGGCCACCCCCAGCAGCCACATCCGCCCGTCGAGCTCCGCCATCCGCCCCAGCGTGACGGGCCGGTCCGAACCGGCCCCCAGGAGCTCGTCCACGGGGTACGGCAGCACCCCGAGCAGCGCCCCGCTCGCCCGTCCGTCCCAGGGCACGAACAGGCCGACCGGTATCCCGAGCCACACCCCGTTCGGCGCCCCCAGCAGCGCCGCCCCCGCGATCCGCCGGGGATGGTCGTCGCCGATCGCCGCGTACCCCGCCGCGGCGAGCCCCGCCGCCACCGCCACCAGCAGCACCGTGACCACCGCCGACACCGCCGGCCGCACCCCCCGGTGCATGACGTCCCAGCCGCGCGGCAGAGGCGTACGGCGGGACGCGCACAGCGCGACGAGCAGCACACCGGCCGACCAGCCGAACCCGCCGAACAGCGTCGGCACCGTGTCGACGGTGAACCCGACCGCCGCCGAGGCGTCGACGAGATCACCGACCCGGTCCGGCAGCAGCCCCCCGACGTCCCCCAGCCCCGGAATCTCCAGACCGCCACCGCCCGTGCCCGGCGGGCCGGCCGGCCCGAGTGAGCTGCCGTCGATGGTGACGACGTCGTGCCCGGCCCAGACCAGCCCGCCCGCCATCGCCACCGACAGCGCGACCACCGCTCCCACGCGGGCGAGGAGTTCGGCGGTACGGACCGCGGCTCCCGCCGCCCGCAGGGAGCGCAGAAAGAAGCAGGAGAGCAGCAGCGCCCCCACCAGGCTCACGCCCAGTGGCGTGAAGTCGATGGCCGTGTCCGCCTCCGCGCCGGACAGCCCGTACGCGGACACGTCGCCGGACGGCGTGACCGAACCACCCGCCCCCAGCGCCACCACGGCGGCGGTCAGCGGGCCCGACGAACCGGCCGCGTCCGCGTCCAGGAGACGCAGGCCGAGCGCGGCCGTCCCCGCCATCCCGATCAACGCCCAGCTCACCGCGGCGACCGCGGACATCAGCACATCTGCCCACGGCACGCGCGGGCCCGGCCCCGCGTCGCCGACGCTCGTGGCAGCACTCATGGCAGACCCCCCGATCCGCGGCGCGGCAGCAGGGCCGCGCGTGTCCCCCTCGCGTGGTTTACCACTCTCCGGGCCGATTTCAACCCCGCCGACGCACACCGGTGGATGCGTTGGTGCGCGCTCGTGACAAGGCCCGGCTTTCGGTCGGAGGGCCGAGCCTGAAATAGTTCCTCCCGATGTTCGACATCCCTAGACTCCCTGCGATGGGGGAAATTCGGGGGACAACTCAGTGGGGCATGGAGTGCCGGAACTCGTACTGGAATCAAACGGACGGACCTGGACGCTCGATCCGTCCAGGGCTCACACCCTCGGACGTGATCCGCAGGGGGACGTCGTGCTGGACGACGCCAGGGTCTCCTGGCGTCACGCCACGATCAGCTTCAACGGGCGCAGTTGGGTCATCGAGGACCACGGCAGCACCAACGGCACGTTCGTACAGGGGCAGCGGATCCACCATCTGGAGCTCGCCTCCGACACGGTGCTGAACCTCGGCAACGCCACCGACGGGCCGCGCGTGACGCTGTCCGGCGTCGGCGCCGCGGCCCCGGCCGCCACGCCGCAGGCACAGCAGCCGTACGCCGCCCAGGGCGCGAACGCCGGCTGGGCCCAGCAGGCGCCGCAACAGCAGCAGCCCGCCCAGCCCGGCTGGCAGCAGGCGGAACCGCAGCAGTCCGCGCCGCACATCCCGCGGCAGCAGGGACCCGGCAGCGGCGCGGGGGCGCCGCCGGTGTGCGGCGACCGCAGCCCCACCACGTTCCACCAGTTCTCCCTCGGCCGTGTGATGCGCATCGGCCGTGCGCTGGAGAACGACCTGGTCGTCTCCGACCTCCAGGTCTCCCGCAACCACGCCGAGTTCCACTCGACGCCCGACGGGCGCATGGAGATCCGCGACCTCGGCTCGCACAACGGCACGTACGTCAACGGTCTGCCGATCACCAAGGGCGGATCGCAGCTGCTCGGCCCCACCGACATCGTGGGCGTCGGCCACTCGACGTTCCGGATCGTCGGCGACCGGCTCGAGGAGTTCGTCGACACCGGTGAGGTGTCCTTCTCCGCCCGCCATCTGACCGTCACGGTCGACGGCGGCAAGCAGATCCTCAAGGACGTCTCCTTCGGGGTCCCGGAGAAGTCGCTGATCGCGGTCATCGGACCGTCCGGCTCCGGCAAGTCGACCCTGCTCAAGGCGCTCACCGGCTACCGGCCCGCCGACCAGGGCGAGGTCCTCTACGACAACCGGAACCTCTACAAGCAGTTCGCCGAGCTGCGCCAGCGCATCGGTCTGGTCCCGCAGGACGACATCCTGCACAAGGAACTGACCGTCAAGAAGGCCCTCAAGTACGCGGCCAAGCTCCGCTTCCCGGCCGACACCACGGCCGCCGAGCGCGACGCCCGCATCGACGAGGTGCTGCGCGAACTGAAGCTGGACCCCCACAAGGAGAAGAAGGTCACCTCCCTCTCCGGAGGCCAGCGCAAGCGCGTCTCGGTGGCCCTGGAACTGCTCACCAAGCCGTCGCTGATCTTCCTGGACGAGCCGACCTCCGGCCTCGACCCGGGCATGGACCGCGATGTCATGCAGCTGCTGCGCGGCCTCGCCGACGACGGCCGCACCGTCCTCGTCGTCACCCACTCGGTGGCCGAGCTGGCGAGCTGCGACAAGCTGCTGGTGATGGCGCCGGGAGGCTCGGTCGCCTACTTCGGCCCGCCCGAGGAGGCACTGAACTTCTTCGGCTACGACACCTGGGCCGACGTGTTCTCCGCCTTCGAGAACTACCGCGACTACGACTGGGCGGGCCGCTGGAAGGGCTCGCAGCACTACCAGATGTACGCCGCGGACATCGACGCGGTCGCGCCGCAGTCCGTACAGGTGCCGCAGATGCAGGCCATGCGGCCGCCGAAGCCGCAGAGCTGGATGTCGCAGTTCGTCACCCTGGTGCGCCGCTACGTCTCGGTGATCGTCTCCGACAAGGGCTTCCTCGCCCTGATGGTGATCCTGCCGGCCGTCCTCGGCGCGGTCAGCCTGCTCATCGACGCGGACAAGGGCCTGCTGCCCAATCCGCCCAACCCGGAGACCGGCCGGATCATCCCGAACGGCACCGCGACCACGGTGCTGCTGATCCTCGCCGTCGGCGCCTGCTTCGCGGGCGCGGCGAACTCCGTACGTGAGCTGATCAAGGAACGGGTCATCTACGAGCGGGAGCGCGCCACCGGCCTGTCCCGCTCGGCGTACCTGATGTCGAAGGTGTTCGTGCTCGGCATGATCACCGTGCTGCAGGGCCTGCTGGTCGGTGTGATCGGCTTCTCCAGCCGGGAGCTTCCGGAGGAGGGCCTGGTCTTCGGCGGCTTCACGCTGCTGGAGCTGTCCGTGCCGATCATGGCGCTCGGTTTCACCTCGATGATGTTCGGCCTGATCATCTCCTCGCTGGTGAAGACCGCCGAGAAGACCATGCCGCTGCTGGTGATGTTCGCGATCATCCAGGTCGTCTTCACCGGCTGCCTGTTCGCGCTGCACGGCTCGATCGGCGTCAACCAGTTCTCGTTCCTGATGCCGTCGCGCTGGGCGGTGGCCGCCTCGGGCGCCACGCTGGACTTCAACAGGATCAGCCCGCCGGAGACGGCCGGCGACACCGATCCGCTGTGGGAGCACACGGTCGGGGCCTGGGCGATGGACATGAGCGCGCTGATGGTCCTCGGCGTGATCTGCGGCTTCTTCGTGGCCCGCTTCCTGCGCCGCCACGAGCCCGAGGTCATGCGCAAGTGATCCGGGCCGGACGGCCCCGAAGGGCGGCACCCCGTCAGGAGGGTGCCGCCCTTCGGCGTCCGTGTTCGCGTGAAGAGGTCCGCGCCGACCTCAGTACGCGCTGTCGACGTTGTCCATGGTGCCGTACTTGTCGGCCGCGTAGTTGCAGGCGGCGGTGATGTTGGCGACCGGGTCGTAGATGTTCTTCGGGGTGCCCGGGACGTGGTAGGCGTCGAACGTCGGCGGGATCACCTGCAGCAGCCCCTTGGACGGGATGCCGTTCTGGGCGTTGACGTCCCAGAGGTTGATCGCCTTCGGGTTGCCGGAGGACTCCCGCATGATGTTGCGGTGGATGCCGTCGTAGGAGCCGGGGATGCCGTGCTTCTTCATGATGGCCAGGGACTCACGGATCCAGCCGTCCAGGGTGTTGCTGTACGTCTTGGGAGCGGCCTTCTTCACCTCGGCGCGCTCGGCGGCGCGGCTCGCGGTCTCCTTGGCCTGGCGGGCCTTCTCGGCCTCGGCTTTCGCGGCGGCAGCGGCGGCCTTCTTCTCGGCGGCGGCCTCGGCCGCGGCCTCCTTCTTCGCCGCGATCCGCTCGATCTTGACGCTGGGACCGGCGAGCTGGTCGGTGACGCCGGCCTTGACGCCCTGGATCGGCTCGGCGCTGTACTCGACCTTCGCCGCGGGCGCGGAGGCGGCCTCGGCCGTCGTGGTCGTGGACGCGTTGCTCGGGACGGCCGAGAAGCCGATCGCGGCGGCACCGAGAGCGGCGACACCCGCGACGGCGAGCTTGTGGTGACGGGTCAGCGCACGACTATGGCCACGGGTCAGGATGTTCTTGGACATGCGGGACGGACCTCTTCGAATAGCGCGGAGGTCGCTCAATGTCCGGCGGGGACAGGGTGCTTCCGGCACAAACGCCGCGGTCCGAAAACCCACGGCGCTGAGCGACGCAGTCATTCTTAGCGGCCGCAAAATGGCGAGGCAAAGGTGTGACGTACGAAGCCGGGTAGTGGACCCGGGAGGGGCAAAGGGGGGCAGATGTGGCAGTACGCCCCGCTCATGAGGTCGATATGCCTCTCCTACTCCCCTTCGTACGTGATGTGCGCCCTATGCCCGGCCTCACACCGGCCGCCCCTCGATCTCACGGGCGGTTGCTGGAGCAATGCACTGTGTGAGGGGGGTCCGGACGGTGCGGTCACGTCCCCCGGGAGGACCGGACGCACAGCCCGGACGCATGCCGCGTACGGCCTCCGCGCAGCGGCTCCTCGTACCCGCCACGCCGGCCGGTCGCCGCCCGCCCGGCACGCACCGCGCGGCCCCCGGTTCTACGCCAACGGCCGCGGCGCGGGACCGGCGGACCTAGGACCATCGCCCGGCCGACCGCCGTCGTCCGCCCGATCCGCGCCGTCACGGCCCACCGGTACCGTGAGGACATGAGCCACGGCCCCCGGTCCGGCCTCGCCGCGGTCAGTACCGCGTTGCTGGCCATGAGCAGGCACCTCGAGGTGCGCGACGTCCTCAAGACGATCGTCGCCTCGGCCCGCGACCTCCTCGACGCCCAGTACGCCGCCCTCGGCGTGCCCGACGCCCACGGCGGCTTCGCCCAGTTCGTGGTCGACGGCGTCGGCGAGGACCAGTGGAAGGCCATCGGCCCCCTCCCGCGCCAGCACGGCATCCTCGCCGCGATGCTCGACGAGGCCACACCGCAGCGGCTCGCCGACGTACGCCGCGACCCGCGCTTCGGGGGCTGGCCCAGCGCCCACCCCGAACTGGCCGACTTCCTGGGCCTGCCGATCCGCGACGGCGACGAGGTCATCGGCGCCCTGTTCCTGGCCAACAAGAAGTCCTCCAGACCCGAAGGCACCTGCGGTTTCACCGAGGACGACGAGGAACTGCTCGCCATCCTCGCCCAGCACGCCGCGATCGCCCTCACCAACGCCCGGCTCTACGAGCGGAGCCGCGAGCTGACCATCGCCGACGAACGCTCCCGCCTCGCCCACGAGCTCCACGACGCCGTGAGCCAGAAGCTCTTCTCCCTCCGGCTCACCGCGCAGGCCGCCGCCCGCCTCGTCGACCGCGACCCCTCCCGCGCCAAGGGCGAACTCCAGCAGGTGGCCACCCTCGCCGCCGAGGCCGTCGAGGAACTGCGCGCGGCCGTCGTCGAGCTGCGCCCCGCCGGCCTCGACGAGGACGGACTGGTCGCCACGCTCCGCACCCAGACACAGGTCCTCGACCGCGCGCACACCGCGCGGGTCACCTTTACCGGCCACGGCGTACGCGCGCTGCCCGCGGCCCAGGAGGAAGCGGTACTGCGCGTCGCCCAGGAGGCCCTGCACAACGCCCTGCGGCACTCCGGCGGCGAGCACGTCGACGTCACCCTGGACCGCAGGGGCGGCGGGGCGGTCCTGCGGGTCAGCGACGACGGCAGCGGCTTCGACCCGCGCGTCGTCCGCAGCGCGGGCCGCCATCTCGGCCTCGTTTCCATGCGGGACCGGGCGAGCGGCGTCGGCGGCAGGCTGAGCGTGGAATCGGCGCCCGGCAAGGGCACCACGATCGAGATGGAGGTTCCCGGTGGCTGACGCGATCAAGGTGCTGCTGGTTGACGATCACCAGGTGGTACGCCGGGGCCTGCGCACCTTCCTCGAGGTGCAGGGCGACATCGAGGTCGTCGGCGAGGCCGCGGACGGCGCCGAGGGGGTCGCCCTGGCGGAGGAGCTGAAGCCCGACGTCATCCTCATGGACGTCAAGATGCCGGGCATGGACGGCGTGGACGCGCTGCGCCGGCTCCGCGAACTGGACCACCCCGCGCGCGTGCTGATCGTCACCAGCTTCACCGAGCGGCGCACGGTCGTCCCCGCCCTCCGCGCGGGTGCCGCCGGCTATGTGTACAAGGACATCGACCCCGACGCGCTGGCCGGAGCCATCCGCTCCGTGCACGCCGGGCACGTCCTGCTCCAGGCCGAGGTGGCCGGCGCGCTGCTGTCCCACGAGGAGACCGGCTCGGGCCCGGGCCGCGGCGGCTCCCTCACCGAGCGGGAGCGCGAAGTGCTCGGGCTCATCGCGGACGGCCGCTCCAACCGGGAGATCGCCCGCGCCCTGGTGCTCTCGGAGAAGACCGTGAAGACCCACGTCTCGAACATCCTGATGAAGCTCGACCTGGCGGACCGCACCCAGGCCGCCCTCTGGGCCGTACGCCATGGGCTCAGCGGCTGACCGGACGCGGCGACCGGGCGGAAGGTTCCCCTCCGGTGCGAGATTCATACCGTAGTGGGAATGTCCCCCGGACGGCCGTATCCATCGCCCGCTCCGGCCGTTCTCCAATGCACGCCGCGGCACCTGCCGCGGTCATCGCGAGGAGGGCTCGGAAAGTGAAGAACCTGAAGAAGGCAGCGGCCGTGACGATGGTGGCCGGTGGCCTGCTCGCCGCCGGAACCGGAATGGCCTCCGCCACCGAGGGCAGCCACGCCCACGGCGAGGCCGTGGGCTCCCCGGGCGTCGTCTCCGGCAACGTCATCCAGGTCCCGGTCGACGTCCCGGTCAACGTGTCCGGCAACAGCGTCAACGTCATCGGCCTGCTGAACCCGGCCTTCGGCAACACCGCCGTCAACCACTGACGCGAAGCCCCGGCCGCCAGGCCCCCGCCCAGGCGCCGGGGCTCACCCCTGCCCCGCCCCTCCCCGTTATGTTTTCCGCGGTCCTGCAAGAGGGCCGCTGGCCTCCGGGCCCGGCATGACTGTTGCCCCCTGTCGAAGGCATGACCTGGGGGGTGGTGTCACCGGGCCCGGGAGGTGCCGTCGGAGACGCTGATGAGAGGTCCGGCCACCGTCCGGTCCGGCGCAATGCCGGACAGCTCGCGGGCGGCAGGTCTGCATAACGTGGATGCGCGAGTACGACACCGATGCCGAGGCCGGCACCGTCAACACCCCTTGGGAGGGGCGCGATGTTCGAGACCGAAGACGTGGGCGTGTTCCTGGGCCTGGACGTCGGCAAGAGTGCTCACCACGGCCACGGACTCACCCCGGCCGGGAAGAAGGTCTTCGACAAGCAACTGCCCAACAGCGAGCCGAAGCTGCGGGCCGTCTTCGACAAGCTGACCGCGAAGTTCGGCACCGTCCTGGTGATCGT
>NZ_NEUB01000637.1 GCF_002910825.1 Streptomyces sp. SM1
GCGCCCGGGTGTCCGCGGCGGCGGCGGTCACCGGCGCCCAGAGGAGGAGGGCGAGTAAGGCGATCAGTGTGCGGATGAGACTGGTCCGGCGGAGCATGCCTGGACCCCCGTTTCCTGTTGCTGGTGAGAGAAGTGCTCGCACAGGAGCTTGCTGACCCCGGCTCGCCCTTGTCGAGGAACCGGGTGTCGCCTCCTTCCGGCGGGCAACGGGAAACACCCGGGAAACCCCCTTGGAGCAGGTGAGTCGCCGTCAGCCCGGGCCGTCGCAGGCCGCGCGGTCGTCGGTGAGGCGGACACCGGGCAGGAGCTTCGCGCGCGCCTCCGCGTCGACGCCCGCGTCCAGCCGGCAGATCCGTGCCAGCCGGGCGCCGGGATCGAGGTCCCACAGCCGTACGGTGCCGTCCGTGCCGGCGCTGGCCACCGTGCGCCCGCCGGGTGCGAAGGTCACGCTCCACACCGCGTCGGTGTGGCCCGTCAGGGTCGCCCACGGGCTCCGCCCGGCGACGTCCCACAGGCGCACCGTACGGTCGTTGCCGCTGCTGGCGAGCGTACGGCCGTCGGGTGCGAAGGCGATGCCCCGGACCGAGCCGATGTGACCGGTCAGGACGGCCTCCGAACGGCGTTCGCGGACCTTCCACAGCCGTACGGTGCCGTCGTTGCCGCTGCTGGCCAGCGTCCGCCCGTCAGGGGTGAAGGCCACGCTGCGCACCGCGCCGGTGTGGCCCTTCAGCGTGCCGAGCGGACGGTACGAGGAGACGTCCCAGAGCCGTACGGTCAGGTCGTCGGCGGCGCTCGCCAGGATCCGGCCGTCGGGGCTGAACGCGACGCCGTTGGCGTAGTCCCGGTGGCCGGTCAGCGTCGCCAGCGGCGCGCGCTCCGCCACGTCCCACAGGCGCACCGTGCGGTCGGCGCCGGCCGAGGCGAGGCTGCGGCCGTCGGGAGCGAAGGCGAGGGAGAAGACCTGCCCGGTGTGGCCGGTCAGGGTCGCCAGCGGCGCACGGGCGGCGACGTCCCACAGCCGGATCGTGCCGTCGGAGCCCGCCGACGCCAGGGTCCGGCCGTCGGGAGCGAAGGCCACCGAGAAGACGGCCTCGGTGTGTCCCCGGAGGGTCGCCAGGAGCCGGCGCCCGCGCACCTCCCACAGGCGTACCGTGTGGTCGGCGTCGGCGGTGGCCAGCAGTCGCCCGTCCGGGCTGTACCGGGTCTGCCAGGCCTGTGTGAACGGACGGGCCGTCAGTACGGGGCCGCCGAGGTCCCACAGGACGACGGACCGGTCGAAACCGGCCGTGGCGAGCAGGTCCCCGCCGGAGGTCACGGCCACCCCCATCACATAGTCGGTGTGACCGGCGAGCACGGCGGTCTGCCGGCCGCCGCGGACGTCCCACAGCCTGGTCGTCCCGTCGCCGACCGCGCCGACGACCGTGGCACCGCCGTGCGTGTACGCGACGGCGTTGATGTCGTCGTTGCTCCCGGACAGCGTCGCGTCGGGCCGGCTGTCGGGCCGGCCGTCGCTCACGTCCCACAGCCGTACGGTCCGGTCGACGCCCCCGGAGGCCACCTCCCGGCCGTCCGGGGAGAACGCCGCGCCCAGCACTTCGTCGGTGTGCCCCTCGAGCACGGCGAGGGGCCGGGCACGCTCGGTGTCCCACAGCCGTACGGTCCGGTCGGCTCCGGCGGAGACCAGGGTCCGGCCGTCGGGGGCGTGGTCCAGGGCGTTGACCATCCCCTTGTGCCCCTTGAGGGTGGCGGTGAGGCGGGGCGTGCGCGCGGTGTCCCACACCTGGACCGGCCCCTTGACGGTCGCGACGGCGAGGCGGTGTCCCCGGGGGTCGAAGGACAGCGCCCGGGCGCCCTCCGTGCCGTCGGCGAGCACGGCCGTCCTGCGGCGCCCGGCGATGTCCCAGAGGCTCACGGGCCCGTGCGTCGACGTCGCCGCGAGGGTGCGGCCGTCGGGGCTGAAGGCGATCGCGCGGACGGGCCCGGACAGCGTGAACGTGGCGGTCGTGCGGCGGTCCGACACCCGTCGCAGGGTCACCGTCCCGTCGGAACTGGCCGTCGCCAGGGTCCGGTCGTCCGGCGCGAAGGCCACCGCGTTGACCGGCCCCCGGTGACCGCCCAGCCGGGCGGAGAAGGGCTGGGACTGCGTGCTCAGCAGCGCGCCGCGCGCCTCCACGGTGACGTGGGCCCGGTAGGCCTCACCGGCCAGCAGCATCGACGCCTCCGGCCGGCCCCCGGCGAGCGACGCGGACCGCACCGCCAGCGCCTGGGAACGCGCGACGCGTTCCTGGCCGAGGGCGTTCTCACGCTGCTGGTAGGCGAGGCCTCCGGCGGTCAGGGCGAGCCCCAGCAGGACGGCGAGCGTCGCCAGCATCGACTGCCGGAGCCGGACCTGGCGTCTGGCCTGCCTCTCCAGGCCTTTCTGCTCGGCCAGACTCGCCCGGAGGAACGCCTCCTCGCCGGGACCGAGCCGGCTCCAGCCCTCCAGTTCGTCGGCCCAGGAGCGCACGGTGCTCAGCCGGGTGCCGCGGTACAGCGCGGACGGATCACGGCCGTCTCGCTCCCATTCGGCTGCGGCGTGCGCGAGTTGCTGGTGCAGGAGCAGCCCCGCGCGGTCGGCGTGGATCCAGTCCCGCAGCCGTGGCCAGGCGTGCAGCAGGGCTTCGTGGGCGATCTCGACCGTGTCGCTGTCCATGGTGACGAGCCGGGCCCGTACGAAGGCGTCGAGCGCGGCGGACGCGCCGTCCGCGTCGGCGAACTGCTCCCTCAGGGCGGCCGTGTTCATCCGGCGGCGGGTCGCCCCGCCGCCGTCCGCCACGTACACCAGGCGGGACAGGACGCGGCGGATCGTCCTCTGCTCGACCGGGTACAGCCGGGCGAAGACGTTCTCGGCGGTCCGCGCGATGGCGCCCCTGATCCCGCCGGCCCGCTCGTACCCGGCGACGGTCAGCGTGGATTCCTCGCGCCGCTGCCAGGTGGCCAGCAGGGCGTGGGAGACGAGGGGGAGCACACCGGACGGTGTCACGTCGGCTCCGGAACCGGCGTCCCTCCCGCTGTCCCGCGGTGGGCCGCCCGGCGGCGTGCCGGCCTGCTCGTCACGGAGTCCCGCGTCGCGCAGGAGCAGGGGCAGCAGGCCCGGTTGGAGCGTCAGACCGGCGAGCCGCGCAGGCCGGATGATGGACTCCCGTAACTCCCCGACGGACATGGGCGGCAGCACGAACAGTCCGTCGGTGAGGACCGGGGCCAGTTCGGGAAGGCCGAGGCAGTCGCCGGTGCAGTCGGCGCGGACGCCGAGGACCACGACGGCGGGGCCCTGCCCGCTCTCCTCCGGCCGGGGGGCCGCCAGCGCGCGGAGCACCCGGACGAAGGAGCGCCGCTCGTCGTCGTCCGCGCAGAGGGTGAAGAGCTCCTCGAACTGGTCGACGACCAGCACCGGCCGGCAGGGCGGGGGCCTGCGCTCGCCGGGCGGTGGCGGCGGGTCGTCCAACATCCCGCATACGGCCTCCAGCACCGCGTCGGGATTCCGGCGCACCTCGTCGACGGTGACGGCGAGGTCCCCGCCCACCGCTTTCGCGGTGCGCTCCAGGAGTTCGTCCAGAGGGCGCGCGGTAGGGGTGAACATCACCACCGGCCACCGGTCGGCGCCCGGCATGGGGAGGTCGCCGCGCCGCAGGGCGGGCACCAGCCCCGCGTTGAGGAGGGACGACTTGCCCGCGCCCGAGGGGGCGACGAGCATCAGCGGGCCGCTTCCCACCCGTTCGAAGACACGCTCCACCAGTGCGGCCGTCGCGCGCTCCCGGCCGAAGAACCAGTCCGCGTCCTGTGGGGTGAACGCCGACAGGCCGCGGTACGGACACGCCCCGTCGGACTGCCGTCCGGAAGCGGCGGCGTCGGTGCCGCCTCCGCTGTCGGCGGGCGGTCCCTCCCGTACGAGCCTGAGCAACTCCCCCTCGGCGCCCAGGACTCGGTCGCAGATCCGGGCGATGTCGGCGGTCGCCCGCTTCGTTCCGGTCTCGATCTTGCTGAGGTAGCCCTTGCTGTAGTGCGTCTGCCGCGCCAGGTCGGCCAGCGACAGGCCACGTGCCTGTCTGCGTCTTCTCAGTTCCGCGGGGAAGGAATGCGTGGTCGGCGCGCTCCGATCCCGCCCGTTTCCGTGGTCGGCTTCATGCCCGTGCTGCGGATCTCCCACGGAGTCCCCCATGCGGTGCGGCCGTGAGACGGTGGAATCCCAGGCTACTGCGGGGGTGGCCGGGTCGGCTGTACATTTCACCCGATGTGGCGAAAACACGAACGCCCGGAACCGCGGGGCGGTTCCGGGCGTTCGTCGCCGTGCGAACGGGTGGGCGGCTCAGGTCAGGTTGACCGCGCAGCCGCCGTTCACCCACCGGTGCGACCTGATGTTGTCGTTCACCACCGGGCCGGTGGTGAAGAAGTTGTCGGAGAGGTTGTCGGCGTACAGCTCGCCCGGCTGGAGGCAGGCGTGGCCTCCCTGGTGGTCCGCCAGGAAGTAGAACGCGACGATCGACAGGCTGCCGGTGAACCCGCGGTTCATGACCGACGAGGCCCTGTCGTTGGCGGAGCCCCAGTTGCTGCTGTCGCCCGGCGTGGCCATCAGCTGGGTGCCCTGGCAGTCGAAGCCGTCCCAGGCGTACATGTTGCCGTTGCGCGGGCCCCACTTGCTGTCGCAGCCGGGGCCGGCGACGGTGCTCCCGGACGCCTGCGCGGCGGTGGCGGGTACGGCGAGGCCCAGGGCTGCGAGCCCGAGGACCGCCGCGGTGACGGTGAACTTGCGCATGCTGTTTCCCCTCGTTGGTGTCACTCTCGGTACATCGGTGGTGCGTCGGTGGTGCGTCGGAGCCGGTGTGCCGGGCGGTCGCCCGGCACACCGGCGCCGTGGGACGGTGTCCGCCCGGAGCACGGCAGGGTCAGCCACGCTCCGGCACGATGCGCACCGCCCGGTCGTAGGCCTGCCGGCCGAGGCGCCGGTGGGTGTCGATGTCCTCGCCGAACCGGTCACGCAGGCGGTCCAGACAGTGCGTCTCCCGTGCCGTCGCCACGGCACGCAGGGAGGTCTCCCGGGCGCAACGCGCGTCCGCGACGGCGGTCCCGCGCTCGGCGGCGAAGGCCTCGTCCGCGCGTGCCTCGCCCAGTCGGCTGGTGCGGCCGCGGACGGCGTCGCGGGCCGCCCCGGGATCCTCGTAGGGCTGTCCCGCCCGCTTCATGCACCGCGCCCATGCCCTGAGCGCCGAGGTCAGCCGGCGGTCCGCCATCAGCTCCTCGCCGTACAGGGCGCCCAGTCCCGAGACGGTCTTGCTCGTACGGAACCAGGCGGCCGGATCGCCGTAGAGCGTGCGCTCGGACTCCTCCGTGCAGCCGCCGAGGCGTTTGCGGATCTCTCCGCCGGCGGGCAGCGGCGCCCTGAGCATCTCCGCGTCGTCCCCGCCGTCCAGTGCGATGTCGAAGGCGGCACGCCTGGAGGCGGAAAGGCTCTGCCGGTAGGTGCCGTTGGGATTGCGCTCGCGGACCCGCAGGCTCTTCGCCTCGATACGTCCCCCGTACCCGTGCGTACGGGCCCACGCCACGTCGTCCTGCACGAAGCGCACCGGGCGGCTCTCCTGGAGCGTCAGGCCACGGTCCTCCCAGTAGGTGAAGCCCTGGCGGTCCATACACTGCCTGATCAGACGCTGTTGCGCGTCGGCGACGCGCAGTTCCTGCTGCCAGGTCAGTGCCGGAGGACGCGGCCGCGGATCCCGCTCAGCCCGGCGACCGCCCTCGTCGCCCCCGTCGGCACATCCGGTCGCGACGGCCGCCACGGCCACGCACAAGGACACGAGCACCCGCCTCATGACCTCGCCCCCCCTTCACCGCCGCTTGCTGACGGATCCAGAGTTGCCCCGCTGCCGGCGGAGGTCGACGGGTTTCCTGTTGCCCGCCGGGACGGCCGGCCGGGAAACAAGGCGTGAGCAGGGGGAACGCGGGGGGAGAGGCAACGCGGTGGGAGCCGTCGGAGGCGGTGGGCTTGGGGGGTGAGGAGCGGGGGCGCACGGCCACTGTCGCGACCGGGTGACGGGGTCGACCCGGGCGGCTCAATGGGCCGCCGGGACGGGGCCGTGGAAGCCGGGAGCCGCGGTCATCCGTCTCCGGCCGGTCGGCGGTCGACGGGCGGCGCCGAGAGCAGTCTGCTGTCTGTCGTACTGCACGAGCGCTTGGGCGGCACCACCACCGCGAACGAACCGCTCTTTGGTCCGGAGCAGTTGTCAGCGGCGGGCGATATCCTCACAAGACGCTTGTGACACATGTGTCTTACGACCACGGGGGGTGTCCATGCACGGCCGCGATCAGAATTTCCCTCAGGACTGCCCGGGCGGTCACCCGGGCATGTCGACCGGGGCGGGGATCGACGTCCAGCGACAACTGGAATCGCTGATCCAGGACTTCCGGGCCGGCGACGCTCCCATGCCGGTGATCGTGCTGCATGCCGAGGATGCCGCCGACGACGACCGCGTCACCGAACTCGTCGACGAACTGCGCGAAGGGCAGCAGCGCCACGGAACGCGCCTGGCCGTCGCCCCGACCGAGCCGCAGCCGGGAGACCTCGACCCCACCGCGCAGGCCGTACGGCTGCTGCGTGACCTCGGCGACAGCCGGAAGTGGGGCGACCGTTCCGCCGCGTACCGGCCCTACTCCTTCCCCCGCCTGAGCCTCGTACGTGCACTCCAGGAGGCCACCGACGACCCAGAGATGCGGGAGCACTGGCCGACCGCCCCGGCGGGCACCCCGGACGGGAACGCGCAGCGGGAACAGGCCCAGACGCACCTACTGCGCATCCTGGCCCGGCAGCGCTGGCGCCCCCGCAGACCCGCGCGCCGCAACCGGCAGGTGCTGCTCAACGACGTGCAGCAGTTCCTCCCCATGGGTGTCCTGGGAGCCTTCACCGCGCTGCTCACCCGTCCCGAGTGGTACGTCGCCGTCCTGGCGGGCATCGGGCTGATGATCCTGCTCGCCGCCCTGAACCACGTGCCCGGACGCGCGCCCCTCTTCCTGTGGCTGCGCAGGGAGAGCCGGTGGTTCCTGACCACGACGTTCCTCCAGTCCGCCGCGCGCCGCCAGTCGACCAGCGTGCGGCTCCTGCGACCCGTCCGCTCCTGGCGGGCCATAGCGGCCCGCGCCTACGACGTGTCCGAGGCCATGCGCGAGGGCGGCTCGTTCCCCCTCCAGCTGTACGTGCTGGCGCTCTTCGAGGACCTGCGGGACGGCCACCGGCGCGGCAGCTGGGACCTGCGGGGGCTGAAGCGGACCCGGCCGCCCGTGCTGTTCCTGCGCCGGGTGAGCCGGGAGAACGGCGGCATTGAACTGGTCAGGGCGGTCAGTGACGTCCGCAGCCGGCGCAGCGAACTCGACCCGCTGCTGATCGTGGCGGGCGTGGCGACGGACGACGCGGCGCTGCTCGACCGGGGCGCGGAGACGAGCGCGCCGGTCAACCGACCGCAGCCCCAGCTCCGGTCCGGGCCCTCGCGCCTGCAGCAACGGTTGCGGCACTGGTACGACGAGTGGGCCGGGAACCTCCGGGCCGATCAGTCGCCCAGCAGGACCAACGCCCTGCCCTGGGTGCTCAGGATCCCGCTGCCCCGTGACGAGCTGATTCAGCTGCGCCAGGCGGACTGGCGGTGCGTGCGGGCCGGGCACCGGCCGTCCGTGGCCCGTGTCGTGTGGTCGGCGCACAGCCTGATCCTGGTCCTCGCCCTCGCCGCCACGGTCGGCGTCGTCCACGCCCGCGACCTGCACCGGACGTACTGCTCGGCGGGCCTGCTGACCGCCGACCGCGACACCGAGCTGCGTCCCGCGCCCGGGGGCGGCACGGAGTGCGTCGGCATAGCCGCCTCGGACGTACGGTTCGGCGCTCACCTCTCCGGCGGAGCGGACGAGGAGGGCGGGAGGCTGCGCGAGCTGGAGGAGCTGGTGCACGCCGAGAACGTCGAGGTGCTGCGCGACCGGCCCGGTGCCTACGTCACCGTGGTGTACGCGGGACCGCTGAGCTCGGCCGCGGTGGACCCGTCCCTGGTCAAGGGCGCCGAGGAGCTGGCCGGCGTCTACCTCGCCCAGCGTGTCGTCAATGAGAACTACCGGGTGAAAGTGCGGGTGCTGCTCGCCAACGGCGGCGCGGACATGGGGCACCAGCGTGTCACGGCCGACGCGATCGCCGAGTACGCCGACCGCGACCCGACCGTCGTCGGCGTCGTCGGCTTCGGCCGTGACCTGCAGAGCAGCCCCGACGTGACGCGCCGACTCCACTCGGCGGGACTCCCCGTCGTCTCCGGCACCAACTCGGCGACCTACCTGCCGAAGGAGTTCTCCAACTGGTTCAGCCTCGCCGCTCCCGACGAGCACCAGGCGGAGGCGCTCGGTCTCGTCGCCCGGCAGCTGCGCGGCCGGGACAGGGCCCCGCACGCCCTGGTGCTGGCGCGTGACACGAAGGAGTCGCAGGACCGTTACACCAGCGAACAGGCTCTCTACGGCGGGGAGATGCTGGAGCGAGAGGGCTTTCGGCTGCTGCCTGCACGGACCTACCGGGTGGCGAACGGCAAGCCCGAGCTGCGGCTTCACGCGGAGAGCATCTGCCGCGGCAAGAACGTCCCCTCGGTGATCTACTTCGCCGGACGGGTCGAGGACGTCGGTCCGCTGATGACCCAGCTGGGCGTCGAACCGGGCTGCGCGAACCGGGAGATTTCGATCCTCACGGGTGACGACCTGAGCAAGGCCAAGTTCTCCGGCACGGGCGGCAGGGACGGCGTGGCCCCGCGGATCACGCTGTACCACGCCGCCCTGGCCGAGCTGCGGGAAGCGGCGTCCGGGACCGCCTTCTACCAGGACGCCGCCGAGCACCTCCCCTGGCTCGAGGACGGGGAGGCCACGTACGACGCCCCCGACTTCGCCAGCGGTCAGACGGCCCTCGCCCACGACGCCACACGTGCGCTGTACTGGGCGGCCAGCCTCGGAGACGTACGCCAGAGCCCCGCCGCGACCTGGATCAACCTCAGGGGCGTCAAGCTCGACGGGATGGCCACCGGCACGATCGACTTCACCGACGCACCCCTGTACGGCGAACGGCATGGCCACAGCATCGTCCTCGCACGGGTCCGTCGCACTCCGGCGGGCGTGTCGAAGGCGGAGGTCCTGTGCAGCAGACCGGCGGGCAACACGGAACCGCTCGATGTGAAGGAATGCTCGATCAAGTGAGTCGGGAGCCGGGCACCGAACCGGCAGGAGGCGCGGCGACGGCTGAGGGGCCTCGCGTTTTTCGGACAGGGATCTGGCCGGGGTCAATTCATGCGGTGAGTCGCAAATTCTCCAATGCGGCGTGAACTTCGCGCGGAGGGCGGTAACCCACTGCCGAATGAAGGCGTTTGAGATTGTACCAGAGTTCGATGTATCTGATGATGTCCCGTCGGGCTGCCTCGCGAGTGGGGTAACTCATGCGCGATACCTGCTCATTCTTCAGGGCTCCGAAGAACGATTCGGCCATGGCGTTGTCGAAACAGATTCCGGTCCGGCCGGCCGACCTCCGCAAGCCGAGCTCCTGAAGGACGCCTGCGTACTCGGCCGACATGTAGTTGCTGCCGCGGTCCGAGTGGAATATTGCGCCCTTCGCGAGCCTGCGATTCCGTGCCGCGTTGCGGACGGCCCGGGCTATCAGCGGCGTCTGGTAGTGGTCGTCCATCGCATAACCGATGACCTCCTTCGTACAGCAGTCGATAACGGTCGCCAGATACAGCCACCCCTCGCCGGTGGGTATGTAAGTAATGTCGCCGACGAGCTTTTCGCCAGGAGTTTCTGCGGTGAAGTCGCGGCCGACGAGATCTGGCACCGAGCCTGCGACTGCCTGGGTGAGGGACCACCGCTTCGGACGGGGCTGGCAGGGTACCAGGCCCAGCTCACGCATCAGCTGACGGACGAGTTCGGGGCCGGCGGCGTGGCCCCAGCGCAGCAGCTGGGCGTGGATTCTCCGGTATCCGTAGGTGCTGTCGGACATGCCGAACGCTCTATTGACAAGCAGCTTCAATTCCTCGCGCCGCCGGGCCGTCACTGAATCGGGACGGCACCGCCAGCCGTAGTAGCCCGACTTGGACACGCCGAGGTGTTCGCACATGAACTCGACGGGGTACGCGTACTCCGCGGTATCGAGTCGCATCGTTTCGATGAACTCGTACTTGCTCGCTACCGGGGATCCTTCGCGAAGTACGCCGCGCATTTTTTTAGGAAGGCGTTCTCCATCTCGACCTCGCGAATGCGGCGTTCGAGTTCCTTGAGCCGGGCCCGCTCGTCCACGGCGAGCGGCTCGGTCTGCTTCCCGTGCTCGCGCTCGTGTCGGCGCACCCAGGTGCGGAGCGTCTCGGGATTCATCTCGAGTTCCCGGGCGACCTGGGCGATGGGCTTGTTTGATTTCAGGGCCAGCTGGACCGCTTCTTCGCGGAACTCCGGCGAGTACGGACTTGGACGTGCCACTTGCTTCTTCCCTCGATTCCTTACAGGACAACCCTATTGGGTCCCTGTCCGGGATCTTCGGGGCCCCTCA
>NZ_NEUB01000638.1 GCF_002910825.1 Streptomyces sp. SM1
AGCGGGTTCATGCCTGTGCTACATCCAGATTCAGCAGGCGTCTGAACGCCACCCGGGGTGCCTGCGCGGGGCGGCGCACCAGGGTGAGTCTCGGCAGACGGGTGATCGTGTGGCGGAGCAGGGTCTGTGCTTCCAGGCGGGCCAGGGGTGCTCCGAGGCAGTAGTGGATGCCCCAGCTGAATGCCAGGTGCGAGGGGTTGCGTTCCGGGTCGAACACGTCGGGGCGGGAGTACCGCTCGGGGTCGCGGTGGGCCGCGCCGACCATGAGGTGGACCATTTCTCCGGCCGCCACCGCGGTGCCCGCCAGGAAGGTGTCCTGGGCGGCGATCCGGCTGATGACGTGGGTGGGAGGGTCGTGGCGCAGGGACTCCTCCACGAAGGAGGGCACGAGGTCCGGCTGCTGGAGGAGTTTCGTCCAGCGGCCGGGGTCCTCGACCAGCCGGAGTGTCATCGTCGACAGCAGGGTGGATGTGGTCTCCAGGGCTGCCAGCAGGACGAACAGGGCGAGGAAGTAGACCGCTTCGTCGGCCTTGTCCTGGTCGGGTTCGATCTGGTCCCAGGTGTCGATCCAGTGGGAGACAGGGTCGTCGCCGGGGTGTCTGCGCCGTTCCCGCACCAGGCTGAGGAAGTAGGTGCGCAGTTCGGCCATGGCGGTGTCGGAGCGCGCCAGCTGGCTGGCGTTGGGCAGCAGTTCCTGGGTGAAGACCTGATCGTGGGTGAGTTCCCGCAGGCGGGGCCAGTCGGCGCTGGGCAGCCGGAGCCAGTCTCCTATCGTGGCGACGGGGAGTTCCTCGCTCACCAGCGCCGCGAAGTCGGCTTCTCCCGCTTGTATGCGCTCGTGCACGCCGTCCAGCAGCCGGTCGACGATGTGTGTCACCCGGCTGCCGATGCGGTCGATGGTGCCGCGGTCGAAGGTGCCGGCCGACCGGCGTACACGGGTGTGTTCCGGAGGGTTGAGCGCGGGCAGGGTATGGCTGATCTCCCGGGAGGAGGGGGCGCTCCAGCGGGTGCGTGCGCCCTGCTGCTCCCGCCACCGGGCGTCCGGTTCGAGCCAGGTGCCGCTGCGGAGTACCTGCTCACAGCCGGAGTAACTCGTGACCAGTAACCCGCCCCAGGGCGCGGGGCTGACTGCGCCGCGCGCCCTGAGCTCTTCGTAGAAGGGGAAGGGGTCGGCCTGTCCGTCGCCCGTCCTGAGACGGGAGAACAGAGAGATGGTGGCCCGACGGTCCGTGGACGGAGTCGTGGCACTTCCCACGATAGCGGCTCCTTTCTGCCAGCCGCTATCCGTACCCGATCACCACATGAGCCATACGGTAACACCGTGGTCTCATATGGTTACTTGCGTCACTCCCCATTCATCCAGGCGCGGAAACGGCTGAACAACCCGCCCGCCGGGCGCGCGGCATGGGCCGGCCGATGTACCGCGTGCGCCTGGGGGACGCCGGAGGCCGAGGGTGCGGTGCGAGCCGGCGGGGCGGAGGTGTGACGGGGGCCGGCGGTCTGGGGCACGGTGCGGGGGCTGTACCGGATGGGCACGGTGACCAGTGAGCGGCTCCACGGGGCCGGCACCCAGGCGAGTTCGTCGAACGGGACGCGCATCTCGACGTCGGGCAGCCGGTTGAGCAGGGACTCCACGGCCGTGGCGGTGATCATGAGCGCCGGGTCCTTGGCCGGGCACGCGTGCGGGCCGGCACCGAAGGCGAGGTGGGCCTTGGGACTGAGCTGCTCACGGTGCGCGGTCAGCTTGGGGTCGTTGTTGGCCGCCGCGAAGGAGATCAGCACCGGGTCGCCCGCCCGCAGCGTCCGGTCACCCAACTCGACGTCCTGGGTGGGGTAGTGGCCGGCGTAGTTGGCGATCGGGGCGTAGTTCCACAGCGTCTTGACCACCGCGTCCTCCGCGGGGAGTCCGGCCGGCCAGTCGTCGCTGAGATACAGCGCGACGCTTGTGCCGATGGCCGCCGCCAGGGGCGCGGTGCCACCGGACAGCAGGGTCACGAGCTGGTGCAGCACCTCCTCGTCGCTCAGCCGGGCGGAGTGCACCATCAGCTTGGTGGTGAGGTCCTCGCCGGGCTGGCGGCGCTTGAGGGTGATCAGCTCCGCGAGTGCTCCGGCCAGGATCTCGTCGGCGCCGGGAGTGCCCTGGAAGATGCCGGTGATCCCGGCGATGACCCGGTCGCCGAGTTCCGGCGGGCAGCCGAACAGGTCACCGAAGATCAGCAGCGGCAGCGGCTGCGCGTACGCCGCCATCAACTCCGCCTGCCCGAGCGGCTCGGAGCTGAACCGGCTGATCAGGTAGTCGGCGGACTGCTGGGTCAGCCGGATGAGCCGCCCCTGGTCGACGGTGGCGAGACTGTCCGTGACCGCCTGACGCAGCCGGGCGTGGGCGGCACCGTCGCTGAACAGGGCGTTGGGGCGGTAGCCCATCATGGGCCTGGCCGGGCTGTCCTCCGGTATCCGCCCCTCGTTGAGGGCGTTCCAGCGTCGCGAGTCGCGGACGAACAGGTTCGGGTTCTGCAGGATGTACAGGCTCGCGTCGTAACTCGTCACCAGCTCGACCTGGACGCCTGGAGCGATGTCGACGGGAGCGCTGTGCCCCGTCGAGCGCAGCCGGTCGTAGGTCCGCTCGGGGTCGGAGCCGAAGTCGGGGCCGTACAGCGGCACGTTGCCGGATACCGGGTGACCGGAGGGTGTCCCGGTCGTCCTGAGGGGCTGTTGCATGGTGGTGGCTCCTAGCCGAGTGAGGACAAGAGGTGCTTCACGAGGGTGATGAGGGCCTGCATCGAGGAGTCCTGGTCGCGGACGTCGCAGTCGATGACCGGTGTGTCCTTGGCGATGTCGAGTGCCTCGCACACCTCGGACAGCGCGAAACGGGACCGGCCGTCGAAGGTGTTGACCCCGACGACGTAGGGCAGGCCGAAGTCCTCGACCAGGTCGAGAATGGGGAAGGCTTCCCCCAGCCGCTCCGGGTCGACCAGGACGAGCGCTCCCAGCGCTCCCCTCGACAGACCCTCCCACATCTGCTTGAACCGTTCCTGCCCCGGCGTTCCGAAGATGTAGAGCACCAGATCGTCGCTCAGGGTCAGACGTCCGAAGTCCATCGCGACGGTCGTGGTCGTCTTGTCCGGCGTCTCGGAGAGGTCGTCGAAGCCCTCGCTGGCCTCGGTGATCTCCTCCTCGGTCTGCAGCGGCTCGATCTCGGAGACACTTCCGATGTAGGTGGTCTTCCCCACCGCGAAGTGGCCCACGACCAGGACCTTCACGGAGCGGGAGACCTTGGGATCCAGATACACGGTACTTACGCTCCGGTTCGTATGCGCTCCAGGCCATGGAGCACGGCGGTGAGCAGGGCGGGGTCATGGCGCTCGGCATGTGGCACCGGGCCGCGCACATGGATCAGCCCGTCCTCGGCCATCTGGGCCAGCAGGATGCGCACGATGCCCAGGGGCAGCTGCGTATGGGCGGCGACCTCGGCCACCGACAGGTATCCGTCGGCGAGCAGGTTCATCACCACACGTGCCTCCGGAGCCAGGGTGCGCACCGTGGCGGCGGCCGATGCCTGGGCCGAGATCATGGCGGTGTGCTCGTACTCGCTCTCCCGGGGCAGCACGCGCCCCTTGGCCATGACGAAGAAGGGGACTAACGGGGCCGTCAGCTCCAGTTCTCCGGCCGGGTCCTCATGCATCGCCGACCCCTTCTCCCCACCCGGCGCGAGACGAGGCCTGCGCGGGCATCGCATCACTCAGCCGGGCGGTGAACTCCTCGATGTCACAGTCGTGTTCGGCGGCCGCTGCCAGGAAGGCACCCTCGCCCGCCGCGATCAGGAAGACCCAGCCGTGCTGGAACTCGATGACCGTCTGGCTCCACTCGTCGTCCCGTGCCCCGCCCGCGAAGGGCGCGGTCGCCCGGCTGTAGGCGTGAATCCCCGTCATGGCGGCCGAGATCGTGTCCGCGAGGTCCCTGTCGATCCCCGCGCTCGCGCCCCGGGGCAGACCGTCCGCGCCGAGCAGCAGCGCGTGCAGGGCGTTCGGCACCGAGGCCACCACCCTGTCCAGCTCGTCGAGTACCGCGATGGCCCTGCCCGCCTGCCCGTGCGAAGCCTGTGGGCCTGCCGCAGCCGCGTCCGCGGCGCTCACCCGCGGCGGGGCCGTGAGGTTGGTGCCCAGCCGGGCCACCAGCCGGTTCATCCGGAACGACAGCTGCTCCATGTCGACATCGGGCTCGGCGGCGGCAGCCAGATAGGCCCCCTGGCCGGCTCCGATCAGGAACACCCAGCCGTGCTGGAACTCGATGACGGTCTGGATCCACTCCCGGGTCCGCGAGGAGCCGGCGAAGTGGCCGGTGGCCCGGCTGAGGGACTGCATCCCGGCCATGGCCGCGGAGACCGTACCCACGTCCGCGGCGGTCAGACCGTCCGTGGAGCCGCGCGGAATACCGTCCGCGGAGAGCACCACGGCGTGCCGCGCCTTGGGCACGTTGCTCACGATGTCCTGGACCATCCACGACAAATCGGTTGTACTCATGCGTTGTCGGACCCTTCAGACATGGGGGCGTCGAGGGAGGCCGCATCGCGTCCGGTCTGGGCACCGCGCTGCAAGGCGCCCAGGCTTCCGGCGCCGCGCCGCCGGACGGTGCGCCTCGGCGGCTGCTCCGCCGACGGCGAGTCACCGATGGACGCCACTCGCGGCCCGCGCTTGGGCAGGCCGTTGGCCGTGCGCGCCGGACTGCGCGTCTCCATCGACCGGATGCTGCTCACGGGCGCTGTGTCGGGGGCCGACGGGGTTTCCTCCATGGTCCACAGCTCCTCGGGCAGCAGGACGACGGCCCGGACGCCGCCGTATCGGGACACGCCGGTGACATCGACCTTGAAGCCGTACTGGCGGGCAATCAGACCGATCACCGGGAAGCCGAACCTCGGCTGCGTGCCGAGTTGCGAGAGCCGGGGCACGTCGTCGCCGGCGAGCAGCGCGGTCGCCCGCTGCCGCTCCTCGTCACCCATGCCGACGCCGGCGTCGTCGATGACGATGCACAGGTTCTGCTGCACCTGGCGGAACGTGACCTCGATCGGAGCGTCCGCCTGCGAGAAGCTGGCAGCGTTGTCAAGCAGTTCGGCGACAGCGAGGGCGACCGGTGGGACAGCGGAGGCCTTCAGCGCGATGCCGCTCGGCTGCATGATCTCCACCCGCTGGAAGTTGCGGATCTGGCTCTGGGCGCTGCGCACGACGTCGTAGACACTGGCCGGCTGGTTGCGCCGGCCCAGAGGCGCACCGCACATGACCGCGATGCCCTGGGCCTTGCGGGCCATCTGGGCGTTGGCGTGAGTGATGTCCATCAGGTCGGAGAGGACCGGGTGGCCGCCGTACTCGCGCTGCACCTTGTCCAGCAACGTCGTCTGCTCGGCCGCGAGGCTCTGCAGAAAGCGAGCGGCACCCTTGAGGACCGCCTTCGTGTTCTCCTCGGCGGTCGTCTCCGCCTCGCGGACGACACCGTCCTGCTCGTTCTGGAGCTGCGACAACTCGCCCCGGACCCGGGCCAGTTCTATCTGACTGTACTGGAGCTGCGCCTGCAGCTCGTTCTCGGACTCCTTCTTCCTCCTCAGTACGCCTCTGCTGCGGAGCACGAGCGCTACGACCGCGGCTATGGATATCACCGCTATCGCAACCAGGCACCAAAGAAGCACGTCTTGAGTCATGGAAACCTTTCACGGCGCGTGGTGCAGGCGTCGACAGGTACGCCTCGCAAGGATCCGCAACCCGTCCGGAGCACTGCAGCAGGGGTGAGGCTCAGCGCGCTGGGGAATCTGGGTCCTGAGCATAAGTGGATCAAGGTCGCAGACGGCGGAATGCTATCACCGCCGACCGTGCCGCCCGGCAGCCGCTCCTTTGGACTTCACACGATCAACGCCAGTTGTTATTAAGAGGCGTTGAGGACACGGCCCACCCCGTGCGACAGGACGGGCCGTGGCCGTGGGAACCGGCCGGAGGCGCGGTCAGGCCAGTGCCCGGGAACCGGTCGAAGGGACCTGGCCATGACGGCCACGAACCCCTCACGGGGTACGGCCCGGGACCAGGCCCAGGGCGAGGCACCGGCTCAGGTCGAGTCCCCCAGCTCCACGAGCAGCAGTCCGCCGCCCGATGCGCCAGCAGGCGTCCACACGCTCGATGCCGTGCTCCAGGGTCTCCCCGCCGATGAACCGGCGGGCGAACGCCGGGCCGGCCCGGGTGGGCCCGTAGGGCTCCAGGGCCGGCGCCGCGCAGGAACGGGAGCCTGAAGCGCGCACCGGAAGGTGCCGTCCACGCAGGAGAAGGACACCCCGTACCGGAAGCCGGCCCCGGCACCGCACCAGCATGGCACCGCCGGTGAAACCGCCCGGTTCCACTCGCGGAACGACCGGGCCCGGCCGACCGCGGCCAGCTCGCGGGACAGGTCCCAGGCCACGATGTTCTCCTCGCTGAAGGGAAGCAAGGACGCGCGACAAGAAAGACGACGCCGTCGCGGGGACGGCCCGCGAGCAACAGGTGCTCCATGCCGTCGCAGACTTCCTCCAGCCGGCGGCCGGGATATGCCCACGCGACCCCCGCAGACACGGGAACGACCCTGTGTGTGTGGGGGGTGCCCCTATCTGTTTCGTCAACCCCGCCAGGGTCGGTTCATGGGGGTTGGTAAAGGTTTTCGGGAACGTTCCGCGCAGCGGGACGTTCCCGGCGGATCGGGTGCCTGATGGGCAGCCCGGTGGCCGGCAGGGCTGGCCGTGCCGGTGCGCGGGCGGGATGGGGCCTGGCGGGCAGCAGCGGTGGAGTCGTCAGGCGGCGAGGCCGACGTCGTCGGGGGTGGGGCCTTGTCCCAAGGCCGGGAAGTTAGCCTGTTTGTGCTGGTGGCAAGGGGGTTGAGGTCCAGGTTGTGGCTGCGTAGAGGCCGGGTCCGAGCTTGTGGATGAGCCCGGTGTTGGCCCATCGGGACAGTTGCCGATACATGGTGTGCAGGGTGACGTCGCCGAAGTGGGCGGCGATCTCCGCGGGTCTCCACAGCCGGTTCGGGTCGTCCTGCAGCAGGGCGAGGATGCGATGCCGTCGTCGCTGGGCCGGGGCGGTGTAGCGGTCGTCTCGGGAGACGGTGGGCAGAGGCGGCGGTTCGGGGCCGGGTTCGAGGACGGTGACGGCGAGGTCGGTGATGATGCGGCTGTGATCTGGGCGGCCGTCGTCGCGTCGCTCGCTGTAGCGGGACATCGGCGACTTGACCTTGCGGGTGCTGGTCCGGTGGCGGCGGGGCGCAAGGAGGCGGGACAGCACCCGGCGGCCGGTCAGTCCGAGGCGTCCTTGCTCGTCGGGAACGATCCCGGCGGCCTGGACGACCTGGTCACGGGCGGTCTGGAGTGCCACAGTGAAGCAGCAGCGGTCGGGGTCGGTGCCGGGGATGGACTCGGCGGCCTCGACCATCACGGTCCGTAGGGCCTGGTAGAGCGTGAGCAGGGCCCACATCTCCTGCTCGAGGCCGGCCCGGTCGTTCGAGCGGAGCTTCCGTCCGGCCATGATCGTGTGGCGGAGTGCGTAGTACGCGCTCTCGTGTTCCCAGCGCTCGTGGTAGAGCTTGATCAGCGTCGCCGCAGGGTGCCGGCGGGCGTCCGTCAAGGTGGTGACCAGCCGGTAGAAGCCGGTGAAGACGGTGCCGTCAGCGCAGGTCACCGTGATTTCAGCGTCGATGACCCGGACGCCCACAGTGCCGATCACCGACAGGTATGAGCCGTCGTCGAGACGGGCCAGGACCGGGGTGCGCCGGTTGCTGCGGAGCCGGCCCAGCACCTTCGCGCCAGTCGCGGTCGCCTGGGCGAGGAAGTCGTTGGCGTCGAAGCCCTTGTCCCACAGCACCAGCATGTCCGGCCTCAGCAGATGCAGCAGTCGGCAGGCATAGGCGGTCTCGCCCTCGTCGGTGGGGCCGAACACTGCGCCGATCATGGACCTTGTCCCGGTCTCGACCAGCGTCATCAACTCCAGCGTGGGATAGCCGTGATGGGCTGTCCGCCCGAGCCAGGCCCGATTGCGGGGTGAATCGGGCACCCGAAGCGAGCTGCAGCCATCGAAGGACACGGTCCGGTAGGCACCGAAGCGCACCCCCGGCGTGGTAGGGCGTGCCAGCAGCCCGGCGAGCACCTCGAACAGTGACCGAACCGGCGCGGCCCCCAGCCGTCGGCGAAGGTCCCGCAGGGCCTTCGTGCTCGGTGAGGCCACCGGTATGCCGGCCAGGCCGCTGGTGAGCTTGTCCCAGACCAGCCGGTAGCCGACCTCAGGGAACAGGCACATTGCGAGCAGGAAGTACATTCCGACCCGAGAGGGCAGGTCCCGCAGCCGCCGCTGCACCGTCCGCGTCTCCGCCAGCACCGCGTCCACGAGCTCGAACGGCACCACGGCGGTCAGCTCTCCCAGGTGGCCCGGGGCGAACCGGCCCGCGGCCACGGTCACCGTACGGGTGATGGCAGTCAGCGTGGACGGCAGGGCAAGATGAACCTGCAACGGAGCTCCTCACGTACAAGCTGTCTTGGTCGACTGCCTGTACCAACGAGCTCCGTTGTGCTTTCGCTTCGAACCCTCAATGTGCTTGCAGGACCTGCGAGAACGCTAACTTCCCGGCCTTGGG
>NZ_NEUB01000639.1 GCF_002910825.1 Streptomyces sp. SM1
CGCCGCCCGCCGGCTGTCCCGGCGCGGCGTGCTGGTCCGCACCCCGCGCACCCTGGAGGCCCTCGGCCGGGTCGACACCGTCTGCTTCGACAAGACCGGCACCCTCACCGAGAACCGGCTCCGGCTGGTCCGGGCGGCCACCGCCGACGGCACCGTCCTCGCCCCGGACACCGCCGACGCCGTACCGGTCGTCCGGCTGGCCGCACGCGCCTGCCCGCAGGAGGAGACCTCCGAAGGACGCCGGATCACCCACGCCACCGACGAGGCCGTCCTCGACGCGGCACCGCCGGACCCCGACTGGACCGCCGAGGGCGAACTGGCCTTCGAGGCCAGCCGCGGCTACGCGGCCGCGGTCGGCCGCGAGCGCCCCGGCGGGGACCGTCTCCTCGTCGTCAAGGGTGCCCCCGAGACCGTGCTCCCCGCCTGCCGGGACCTCCCCGACGAGGCGGCCGGGACGGCCCACGCCCTCGCGGGACAGGGGCTGCGCGTCCTCGCGGTCGCCCGGCGTCCGTGCCGGGGAGCCGACACGGACGCCGAACTCGACGCCGGGCTCGGCGACCTGGAGTTCGCCGGGCTCGTCGCCCTCGCGGACGTTCCGCGCGAGACCTCGCAGGAGCTGCTCACCGAACTGCGCCGGGCCGGCATCCTGCCCGTCATGCTCACGGGCGACCACCCGGAGACCGCCCGCGCCATCGCCCTGCAACTGGGCTGGCCGGAGGACACCTCCGTGGTCACCGGGGACGAACTCGTCGCCATGGGCCGCAGCGACCGGGTCCGCGCCCTGCACGGCGCCGGGGTGGTAGCCCGGGTCGCGCCCGAGCAGAAACTCCACGTCGTGGAGGCGCTGCAACAGGCCGGCCGGGTGGTGGCGATGGCCGGTGACGGAGCCAACGACGCCGCCGCCATCCGCGCCGCCGACGTGGGCGTCGCCATCGAGTCCCGCGGCTCCGCCGCCGCCCGCAACGCCGCCGACATCGTGCTCACCACCGGTGACCTGTCCGTCCTGGTCGACGCAGTCGGCGAGGGCCGCGCGCTGTGGCGCAGCGTCGCCGACGCGGTGAGCATCCTCATCGGCGGCAACGCCGGCGAGGTCGGCTTCAGCGTGCTGGGCACCCTTGTCGCCGGGTCCTCACCGCTGTCGACCCGTCAGCTCCTCCTGGTCAACCTGCTCACCGACATGTTCCCCGCCATGGCGGTGGCCGTGACGCCGAGCGACGACCCGTCGACGGCGGCGCACGCCGCGACCGGCCCGATGGGCCTGGACGTCCTCGGCGCGCCCCTGCTGCGCTCCATCCGGCGCCGGGGCGTGACCACCTGCCTCGGCGCGGTCACGGCGTACCTGTTCGGCCGCCTCACCCCCGGCACCGAACGCCGCTCCACCACGATGGCCCTGTGTGGAGTGGTCGGCGCGCAACTCGTGCAGACCCTCTCCGGACGCCGCCACAGTCCTCTGGTGTGGGTGACCGCCCTCGGCTCCGCCGCGGTGCTCGCCGCCCTCGTCCAGACGCCCGGCGTCAGCCACTTCTTCGGCTGCACCCCGCTCGGCCCGGTCGCCTGGCTCGGCATCGCCCTGGCCATCGCCCTGTCGGCGTTCGCCCCCCGCCTGGAACGCCTCGAATCGGTCCGCCGCCTCTACGACCTCCTCACCCGCCTCGTCCAGCGCCTGGGCGACTCCGCACGCCAGACCCGCCACCTCCTCCACAGCGGCATCGCCCGACCGGTGGCGTAACCCCCAGGGGTGCGGGGAACCGCGCAAAGGGGGTCCGGGGGCGCAGCCCCCAGCAACGGGACGGGAAGGGGCGCCGGGGGCGACAACCCACACCACCACCGGACGCCGCGAACCCCACCGAGTGCCGCGCCCCACAGCCGACGCAGCGCACCACCGCCTGGTCGCGGCGCTCCACACCGGCTGACGCGGCGCGTTTCACCGGCCGGCGCCGTGCGCCAGCACCGGCTGACGTGGGCGGGCACCGCGTCGTGTACCCGACGGGTGTCGTGAGGCACCGGCCGTCGCCGCGCACCAACCACCGGACGCCTCCGCCACTACCGGTCGCGGCGCTCCACACCGGCTGTCGCGGCGCTTCCTACGGGCTGACGCCGCGTCCCGGCCGGCGCCGTGCGCCAGCACCGGCTGACGTGGGCGGGCACCGCGTC
>NZ_NEUB01000640.1 GCF_002910825.1 Streptomyces sp. SM1
GAGGTCGACGCTGATGTGGCCGATGTGGCCGGCGTTTCCGGTGGGTCCCGGGTGCAGCCGGCCGCCGAGCACCAGGCCGCCGCCGACCCCGGTGGAGACCACCAGGCACAGCGCGTTGTCGTGGCCGCGCGCGGCTCCCTGCCAGTGTTCGGCGGCCGTGATGGCCACCCCGTCGCCGATCAGTTCCACGGACAGTCCCCCGGCCGCGTCACGGACCCGGGCGACGAGCGGGTAGTCCCGCCACCCCGGCACGTTCACGGGGCTCACCGTGCCGGCGGAGGCGTCCACCGGGCCGGCGCTGCCGATGCCCACGGCCCTCGCGCACCGCCACAGCTCGGACGCCGCGAGTTCGCCGAGCACCGCCTCGACCGCGCGCATGACGGTTTCCCCGTTCTCCCGCGCGGGCGTCGGCCGCTGGGCGCGGGCCAGGATCCGTCCCTGGCCGTCGACCAGCGCGCCGGCGATCTTGGTGCCGCCGATGTCGAGCGCGGCCACGAGGTCGGTGTGCATCAGTGTCGGATCTCCCCGTCAGAACTTCAGAAAACCGCCGAGAACGACCATGCGCGACCACGAGGCAACACATGAAGCGCGGACAGCGGCCCGTCGCGCGGCGCGCGTGGGCCGGAGTGCGCGTCGGACAGTGTCTCCCGGCACTGACAACGTTGTCCAGACTCTATGCTCGACGCCACATCCTCATACAACCCCATGGACCTACGCATCCCCCGTGGACGACAGGACAGGACACCGCACCGTGCCGGAGACGACCCGCCGCACCGAACGCCGCCTCCCGGGGACCCGCTACGGCAACCGTCCGACGATGAAGGACGTGGCCGCTCGCGCCGGCGTCGGCCTCAAGACCGTCTCCCGGGTGGTCAACGGCGAGCCCGGGGTCACGCCGGAGACGGAGCGCCGGGTCCAGGAGGCGATCGAGGCGCTCGGCTTCCGCCGCAACGACAGCGCCCGGGTACTGCGCAAGGGCAGCACCGCCAGCATCGGCCTGGTCCTGGAGGATCTGGCGGACCCGTTCTACGGCCCGCTGAGCCGGGCGGTGGAGGAGGTCGCCCGCGCGCACGGCGCGCTGCTGATCAACGGCTCCAGCGCGGAGGACCCCGAGCGCGAGCAGGAGCTGGTGCTCGCGCTGTGCGCCCGGCGGGTGGACGGGCTGGTGGTGATCCCGGCCGGCGACGACCACCGCTATCTGGAACCGGAGCTCAAGGCGGGTGTCGCCACCGTCTTCGTGGACCGTCCGGCGGGGCAGATCGACGCGGACGTCGTCGTGTCGGACAACTACGGCGGGGCCCGCGACGGCGTCCGCCACCTGATCGCGCACGGACATCGCAGGATCGGCTTCATCGGCGACATGCCCCGTATCCACACGGCGGCCGAGCGGCTGCGCGGCTACCGGACCGCCATGGAGGACGCGGGGATACCGGTGGCGGGTTCCTGGATGTCACTGGGCGTCACCGACCCCGAGCGGGTGCGCCGGGCGGCCCGGGAGATGCTGTCGGGGCCGGAGCCGGTCACCGCGATCTTCACGGGCAACAACCGGGTGACGGTCACCGTGATCCGGGTGCTGGCCGAGCACACCCGTCCGGCCGCCCTGGTCGGCTTCGACGACATCGAGCTCGCCGATCTCCTGCGGCCGGGTGTCACGGTCGTCGCCCAGGACGCGGCGGCCCTGGGCCGGACCGCGGCCGAGCGGCTGTTCCGCCAGCTGGACGGCACGCTGCTCACCCCGGAGCGCATCGAGCTCCCCACCCGGCTGATCACCCGCGGCTCCGGCGAGCTGCCCCCGGCTGACTGAGCGGGCGACGCCGGCCGAGGACGGCACCCCGCGGGCCCCGGGCCCGGACGAGGCCCCGCACGGGCATCCGCTGCCGCATCCGGGCGCGTGGCCGCGGGAGCAGGGGCTGCCCGACGGGGCCCGGCCGCTGCCACGCCGTCCGCGCCTCTCAGCCGAGCTCGGTGGGATGGGGCGTCGTCCGACGGCAGGACGAGAAGGCCCGGTATCCGCACGGGACCGGCCGGCCTCCTGGTCGCCCCGGGCCGCGGAGAAGGCAGCCGGCCCGAACGTGGACCTTCGAGGCCCGGGACCGGCCGTCCTTCCGGCCCTCGTCCGCGAGGACGCGGCGTCCGGAACCGTGGCGGAGCCCGATCCGCCGCAACTGTCCGAGGTGGCCCGACACCGCTGTCCGGCCCCCGGGCGCACGGCTCAGGCGGAGCGGACGGCGGAAGCGGACGGGGCGTCCTCGGGCTCGAAGCGCAGCAGGTCACCGGGCTGGCACTCGAGCACTTCGCAGAGCGCGGCGAGGGTCGTGAAGCGTACCGCCTTGGCGCGGCCGTTCTTGAGCACGGCCAGATTGGCCGGGGTGATGCCGACGCGTTCGGCGAGTTCGCCCACGGACATCTTCCGTCTGGCCAGCATCACGTCGATGTCGACGGCGATCGGCATCAGATCACCCCGGCCAGTTCGGCCCGCATCAGCGACGCCTCGACGTCGCGTGCGACGGCCTGCGCCAGCAGCATCCGCAGGACGAGGACGACGAGTGCGATCCCCAGGACCGCCAGTCCCACCCTGCCGACCAGGAGCACCATGCCGGGTGCCACGGCCTCGCCGGGTGCCAGGAGGGTTCCCAGCGCGAACACGAGCAGGGCGGCGGTGGCGAACGCGCCGATGACGATGTGCACATGGCGGAACGCGGCGTGGGAGAAGACCGTCCCCCGCCGGGCCATCGTCACCAGCCGCCAGACGCAGACCAGGACGGTCTGGGCCGTCAGCGCGGTGAGCACCACGATGAGCAGGATCGGGGCGCGCAGGTGGGAGTACTCCGCGTCCAGCCCTTCCAGGTCGCCCGCCAGCAGCGGGACCAGCACCGCCTGTACGCCCAGCGACCCAGCCAGCAGCGCCACGATCACGGCACGCAGCGCGAGTACGGTCAGTCGTCCCATCGCCCCTCCTTCACCCGAATCACGATGGAAATCTATCGAGATTCGATAGATAGAGCAAACGGGCGGGTGCTGCCGGAAGCCGGCTACGGGGAGGAGGCCGCCGGCCCGCCCCGGCGGGGCACGGCGAAGCTCTCCAGGTCCGCGCGGGTCAGACCGGCCGCGCGGGCGACCTCGGCACCGTCCAGGGCTCCGCAGCCCAGGCCGCGCAGGAGGTATCCGGCGAGGGCCCTGGCCGTGGCGGGCTCGTCCATGACGTCCCCGGCGGCCCGGTCGGCGTACCGGGCGAGGCGCCCGGCGGCACGCTCGAAGCCCTCGCGGTAGAAGGCGAAGACGGCCGCGTAGCGGGTGGGGAGGTGACCGGGGTGCATGTCCCAGCCCTGGTAGTAGGCGCGGGCGAGCGCCCGGCGGACCAGTCCGTAGTGCAGGCGCCAGGCGTCGTGGACCTTCGCGGTGGGCCCGACGGGCAGGACGTTGGTGGAGCCGTCCGAGAGGCGTACGCCGGTGCCCGCGGCGGCGACCTGCATGACGGCCTTGGCATGGTCGGCGGCCGGGTGGTCGCTCGCCTGGTGCGCGGCGGAGACGCCGAGGCTGGCGCTGTAGTCGAAGGTGCCGTAGTGCAGCCCGGTGGCGCGGCCTCCGGCGGCCTGGATCATCCGGGCCACGGTGGCGGTGCCGTCGGCGGCGAGGATGGCCTGGCTCGTCTCGATCTGGATCTCGAAGCCGATCCGGCCGCCTGCCAGACCGTGGGTCGCCTCGAAGGCGCCGAGGAGCCGGGCCATGGCGGCGACCTGCTCGGGGTAGGTGACCTTGGGGAGGGTCAGCACCAGTCCGGCGGGCAGGCCCGAGGCCTCCATCAGGCCGGTGAGGAAGACGTCGAGGGTGCGGATGCCCCGGTCGCGCACGCCGGCCTCCATGCACTTCGCACGGATGCCCGTGTGCGGGGCGGCGGTCCCGGCCGCGTGCGTCTCGGCGACCGTCCGTGCCGCACGGGCCGCGTCCTCGTCCTCCTCGGCGCCGGGGCGGCTGCCGTAGCCGTCCTCGAAGTCGACGCGCAGGTCCTCCACCGGCTCGCGTTCCAGTTTCGCGCGGACGCGTTCGTACACGTCCTCGGCCAGCGCGCCGTCCAGCCCCAGGACGGCGGCGAAGGAGGCGGCGTCGGGGGCGTGTTCGTCGAGCGCGGCGAGGGCCCCGTCGCCCCAGGTGCGGACGGTGTCCGCGGCGAAGGCGTCACCGGGGACGTACACGGTGTGGACGGGCTGGCGGGTGCCGGGATCTCCGGGGTAGCGGCGCTCCAGTTCGGCGTCGACGGGCGCGAGAGAGGCGCCGATCTCCTCAATGACGGCTCCGGCGAGACTCGTCGCCACCCGGCCCTGCTGCCCCTGACCCATCCCACGGCCTCCCGGATTTCCGCCATACGGAATCAACAATTCGTTGAAGAAAGCTATCCGGCGGCCTTCCCGGCGGTCAACACCCCGCGAGGACCGCCCTCTGCCGCCCTCTCGCCATGCCCACGTCCATCTGGCACGGTTTGTGTGTGCCGACTCCCCACCGCGTCACACGCCGTCCGGTGCTGAAGAGCCGCGCATCGACTGGATCCTGGTCACGCCCGGCGCCACGGTGCACCGGGCGTCCGTCAGCACCTTCGCCGTGGACGGACAGTTCCCGAGCGACCATCTGCCGGTGCTGGCCTCCCTGACCCTGTGACACGCTCTGGCCCCCGCGACCGGTGCGGTCGCGGGGGCCAGGGACGGGCCTTCCGGTGATCAGCCCTTGCGGGTCTTGATCTCCTCGGTCAGCTGCGGGACGACGTCGAACAGGTCGCCGACGATGCCGTAGTCGACCAGGTCGAAGATCGGGGCCTCGGCGTCCTTGTTGACGGCCACGATGGTCTTCGAGGTCTGCATGCCCGCGCGGTGCTGGATCGCGCCGGAGATACCGGAGGCGATGTAGAGCTGCGGCGAGACGGACTTGCCGGTCTGGCCGACCTGGTTGGTGTGCGGGTACCAGCCGGCGTCGACGGCGGCACGCGAGGCGCCGACGGCCGCGCCGAGCGAGTCGGCGAGCGCCTCGATGATCGCGAAGTTCTCCGCGCCGTTGACACCGCGGCCACCGGAGACCACGATCGCGGCCTCGGTCAGCTCCGGACGCCCCGTCGACTCGCGCGGCGCACGGCCGGTGACCTTGGTGCCGGTCGCCTGGGCCGAGAAGGACACGCTCAGCGCCTCGACGGTACCGGCGGCCGGGGCGGCCTCCACGGCGGCCGAGTTCGGCTTCACCGTGATGACCGGGGTGCCCTTGGAGACACGGGACTTGGTGGTGTACGACGCGGCGAACACCGACTGGGTGGCCACCGGGCCCTCGTCGCCGGCCTCCAGGTCGACGGCGTCGGTGATGATGCCCGAGCCGAGACGCAGCGCCAGGCGGGCGGCGATCTCCTTGCCCTCGGCGGAGGAGGACACCAGGACGGCGGCCGGGGAGACGGCCTCGTGGGCGGCCTGGAGGGCGTCGACCTTCGGCACGACCAGGTAGTCGGCGTACTCGGCGGCCTCGTGGGTGAGGACCTTCACCGCGCCGTGCTCGGCGAGCGTGGCGGCGGTGTCGGCGGCGCCGTTGCCCAGCGCGACGGCGACCGGCTCGCCGATGCGGCGGGCCAGGGTCAGCAGCTCCAGGGTCGGCTTGCGGACGGCACCGTCCGCGTGGTCGACGTAGACGAGAACTTCAGCCATGGGACTTCTTCTCTCCTGCTTGCGAAGTATGAGGGGCGGGAAGCGAGTTGAGCCTCGGGCTCAGATGACCTTCTGGTTCGCGAGGCTGCGTCAGACGAACTTTCGCTCCGCGAGGAAGGCGGCGAGCTGCTTGCCGCCCTCGCCCTCGTCCTTGACGATCGTGCCGGCGGTGCGAGCCGGACGCTCAGTCGCGGCGTCGACCGTGGTGTAGGCGTTCTCCAGACCGACCTCGTCCTCGTCGATGTCGAGGTCTGACAGGTCCCAGGACTGAACCGGCTTCTTCTTGGCCGCCATGATGCCCTTGAAGGACGGGTAACGCGCCTCGCCCGACTGGTCGGTGACCGACGCCACGGCGGGCAGGGAGGCCTCGAGCTGCTCGGAGGCGGCGTCGCCGTCACGGCGGCCCTTGACCGTGCCGTCCTCGACGGAGACCTCGGACAGCAGGGTCACCTGCGGCACGCCCAGACGCTCGGCGAGCAGCGCCGGCACGACGCCCATGGTGCCGTCGGTGGAGGCCATGCCGGAGATGACCAGGTCGTAGCCGGCCTTCTCGACGGCCTTGGCCAGGACCAGGGAGGTGCCGATGGCGTCCGTGCCGTGCAGGTCGTCGTCCTCGACGTGGATGGCCTTGTCGGCGCCCATGGACAGCGCCTTGCGCAGCGCGTCCTTGGCGTCCTCCGGGCCCACCGTCAGGACGGTGATCTCCACGTCGTCGTCGGAGTTCTCAGAGATCTGCAGCGCCTGCTCGACCGCGTACTCGTCCAGTTCGGAGAGCAGACCGTCCACATCGTCACGGTCGACGGTCAGGTCATCGGCGAAGTGCCGGTCGCCAGTGGCGTCGGGCACGTACTTCACAGTGACAACGATCCTCAAGCTCACGCCGGCTCTCCTACTGCATCGTCATTTCTGGCTGCCTGCCTGCAGGCAGCATAGGCGCCTGAAGGGAAGGATCCCGGTCGGGGCGACCACGCTCCGAACGAAATATTACTCGTCAGTACACCCAGTTCCTTCCCGCTAAGCAAGCGCTTTGAACTGTGACCTTCGCAACGCAGCGTAACCGGAACTCCAGGGTGCCGCGACCAGGAGGGACCCGGCCTCAGTCGCGCAGTCCGTTGAAACGTCCCTGGTGGTAGAGGAGCGGGCGGCCGTGCCCCGTGGGATCGCCCAGCAGCACCTCGGCGACCACGATCCGGTGGTCGCCGGCGGGCACCCGCGCCACCACCTTGCACACCATCCAGGCCGGTACGCCGTCCAGTACGGGGACGCCCTCGGGCCCCTCCCCCCAGGCGGTGGCCGGTCCGAAGCGGTCGGCACCGCTGCGCGCGAAGGTCGCCGCCAGTTCCCGCTGGTGCTCTCCGAGCACATGCACGCCGACGTGGTCGCTCGTCGCGATCACGGGCCAGCTGGAGCCGCCCGTACCGACGGCGAAGGACAGCATCGGGGGCTCGGCCGAGACGGAGGCGAGCGAGGTGGCGGTGAAGCCGACCGGGCCGCGGCGGCCGCTCGCGGTGATCACGGCGACGCCGGCCGCGTGCCGGCGGAAGACGGAGCGCAGCAGCTCGGGTGAGGCGGGGCGGACGGTACCGAGGCCGGGCGTGGCCGTCATGAGACATTCCTTCTGCGAGAGGTGACGAGCGGGTTCGCGGCTGCTCACCGGCCCGGTCGCCGCACGCGCGCGGCGCGGGCGGCCGCCGGGGGGCCGGGTACCCGCCGGGGCGAAGGAGTTCCCAGGGCATGAGGTCAGGCTGACGACGTGTGGCATGCACAGTCAAGTCGGTCCCGAGATGTGCGAGATGCCTCACCGTGCCCCCGGGGGCGCTCACACCGCCTCCCCGAGCGCGGCGATCACATCGGCCTTGCGCGGCTGTCCGGTCGCCCGCCGCACGATCCTGCCCGACGCGTCGAGGACCAGCACCGTCGGGGTGCTCACGATCTCCAGCCGCCGTACGAGGTCCAGCCGGGCCTCGGCGTCGATCTCCACATGGGCCACGCCGGGTACCAGGGCGGCCACCTCGCCGAGCACCCTCCGGGTCGCCCGGCAGGGCGCGCAGAAAGCACTGGAGAACTGTACGAGGGTGGCACGCTCCCCCAGCTCGGCTCCCACCGCGGCCCACGTCCTCGCATCCGCCCGCGGCCCTGCCTCCTCGTCCCTGTCTCGCACTCGCCCTCTCCCGCCCATGGCTCCGCTGTCAACCCTCACCAGCGTCCCAGGGACCGCGGGCATTCCCGGCGGCCGCACGAAATCCGAGGTGGGTCAGGGGGTGGACGTGACAAGAATCTCGCCCCCGACGGGCACCAGGACTGGTTCACCGGCCGTTCTTCGGGCACCATCTGCGACAAGCCGTAAAACCTACGGCTGCGTAACTTCGACTGGGAGCTTCCTTCCCAGGCAGAGAAGGAAGGGTTCCTACCCGCCCATGGCAGAACTCGTCTACCGGCCCGTCGTCGGCTTCGCCCGCACCCTGTTCAAGGCGTGGGACCTCAAGATCGACTGCCAGGGTTCGGAGAACATCCCGCGCTCGGGCGGCGCCGTGCTGGTCAGCAATCACATCAGCTATCTGGACTTCGTCTTCGACGGACTGGCGGCACTCCCCCAGAAGCGTCTGGTGCGCTTCATGGCGAAGGAGTCCGTCTTCCGTCACCGCGTCTCCGGACCGCTGATGCGCGGCATGAAGCACATCCCGGTGGACCGCAAGCAGGGCGAGGCGGCGTACGAGCACGCGCTGCGGTCCCTGCGGGCGGGTGAGATCGTCGGCGTCTTCCCGGAGGCGACGATCTCGCAGTCGTTCACGCTGAAGAGTTTCAAGTCGGGTGCCGCGCGTATGGCGCAGGAAGCGGGCGTGCCGCTGATTCCGATGGCGGTGTGGGGTACGCAGCGGCTGTGGACCAAGGGGCACCCGCGCAACTTCAAGCGCAGCCACATCCCCATCACCATCCGCGTGGGTGAGGCGATCGAGGCGTCCAAGGACAAGTACGCGGGGGCGATCACGCGTCAGCTGCGCGAGCGTGTCCAGGAGTTGCTGGAAGCGGCGCAGCGCGCGTATCCGGTGCGGCCGAAGGGGCCGGACGACACCTGGTGGATGCCGGCGCACCTCGGCGGCACGGCCCCCACGCCGGAACAACTCCGCCACACCGACACCCACTGACACCGGGGCCCCACCCCCGCCGGCCACCACGGCTCACCTGCGCCCCGGGGCCCGCTGCCGCCCTCCGCCCTCCGCCCTCCGCCCTCCGCGGGCAGTCTGCCGCAGGGTGATGGGGGTCCCCCGCTCGAGCGAAGCCGAGAGTGGGGGGTGGGCGCGACGGCACCCCGCTCACGCCGGGTTGCGCAGTCACCCCCCGGCCCGCACCGAGACCGCTTCACTCACGGCGTTGGCCAGGTGCCGCTGCGCCCACCCGTGCCGCCCTGGGGGTACCCCCTCTGGGGGCGGCACGACTGCCCGCAGCCAGGGGGTGGGGGGCGGCTTGTGGCTGACCGCCGGGGTCAGAGTGTGGCGGGTAGCGTCCGCCACAGGTGCGGGCTGTCGGGCGCTGCCCGGAGTGCGGCCAGTACGGCCGGATGCGGTGCGGCGTACAGCACCGGATGGTCTTTCTCCCCAGCCCCCGGATCGGGCGTGAACGCCAGCCGCTCAGCGTCCAGCGAGAACCGCGCGTCCACCCCCGGCTTGTTCCCCCGGGGATCCTGCCGGTGCCACGCGCCGTGGAACCGTACGGCGACCAGGCCGTGCACGACACCGAGGTCCTGGTAGCAGAGCGCGGTCGGGATGTCCTCGGCGCGCAGCAACGCGGCCAGCGCGTGGGCCTTGGCGTAGCAGATGCCGGTGCGCTGTTCCAGGACGTCGGAGGCCCGCCACGTGACCCGGAGATCACCGGAATCCTGCGAGTGCGCAACGGTGTCGCGTACGAACTCGAACGCCGCCCGCGCATACTCATACGAGTCGGCCACCCCCTCAGCGAGGCGTGCGGCCGTCTCGCGGACCACCGGATGGTGGTGGTCGATCGCCTCGTCGGCGGCCAAGTACGCGGAGAGGTCCGGAATTTCCTGGATCAGCTGCATGGCGTCAGAGCATAGGTATGCGACCGACCGGAGGTCAATACATTTCTGATCGACCGCATATTTATGCAAGACGTAAGCCCTGATTCGGCGGCTTCGTCAGCGCGCCATCTCCTCCTTGAGCGCCGCCACGAACATGTCCACGTCGTCCTCGGTGGTGTCGAAGGCACACATCCAGCGGACGTCGCCCGCCGCCTCGTCCCAGAAGTAGAAACGGAACCGCTTCTGCAGGCGTTCGCTCACGTCGTGCGGCAGCCGCGCGAAGACGGCGTTGGCCCGCACCGGGTAGAGGATCTCCACTCCGTGGACCGCGCGTACGCCCTCGGCCAGGCGCTGGGCCATCTCGTTGGCGTGCCGGGCGTTGCGCAGCCACAGGTCCCGGGCGAGCAGCGCCTCCAACTGCACCGACACGAAGCGCATCTTGGACGCGAGCTGCATGGACAGCTTGCGCAGGTGCTTCATGTGCCGGATGCCGTCCGGGTTCAGGACGACGACCGCCTCGCCGAACAGCGCGCCGTTCTTCGTGCCGCCCAGCGAGAGCAGGTCGACGCCGGCCGCGTTGGTGAAGGTGCGCAGCGGCACGTCCAGCGTGGCGGCGGCGTTGGCCAGCCGGGAGCCGTCGACGTGCACCTTCATGCCGTGCGCGTGGGCGTGCTCGCAGATGGCGCGGATCTCGTCCGGCGTGTAGACCGTGCCCAGCTCGGTGGTCTGGGCTATGGAGACCACCTGCGGCATCGCGCGGTGCTCGTCGTCCCAGCCGTACGCCTGCCGGTCGATCAGCTCGGGGGTGAGCTTGCCGTCCGGGGTGGGCACGGTGAGTAGCTTGAGGCCGCCGACCCGCTCCGGTGCGCCGCCCTCGTCCACGTTGATGTGTGCGCTCTCGGCGCAGATCACCGCACCCCAGCGGTCGACGACCGCCTGGAGCGCGACGACGTTGGCGCCGGTGCCGTTGAACACCGGGAACGCCTCGGCCGTCGGACCGAAGTGGCTGCGGATCACCTGCTGGAGGTTCTCCGTGTACGCGTCCTCGCCGTACGCGACCTGGTGCCCGCCGTTGGCCACGGCCAGGGCGGCGAGCACCTCCGGGTGGACCCCGGCGTAGTTGTCGCTGGCGAAACCGCGGACGTCCGGGTCGTGATGACGACGCGCGTCGGTCCTGGGTGGGTTCACGGCTTCTCGGTCAGCCACAGACGGTTTCCGTTCACTTCCGCGGCGGGCTTGTCCCAGACTCCGACGATGGCCTCGGCCAGGTCCTTGACGTCCGTGAAGCCCGCGAACTTCGCGTTGGGGCGGTCGGCGCGCATCGCGTCGTGCACCAACGCCTTCACCACCAGGATCGCAGCCGCCGACGTCGGCCCCTGCTCGCCCCCGGCCTTGCGGAAGTAGTCGCCCATGGCCAGCGTCCACGCCTCGGCGGCGGCCTTGCCGGCCGCGTACGAGGCGTTGCCGGCCGTGGGCCTGGTGGCGCCGGCCGCGCTGATCAGGACGTAGCGGCCGCGGTCGCTGCGCTGGAGTGCCTCGTGGAAGGCGAGGCTGGTGTGCTGCACGGTGCGCACCAGCAGCAGCTCCAGGAAGTCCCAGTCGTCCAGGCTGGTCTTGGTGAAGGTCTCGCTGCCGCGCCAGCCGCCGACGAGATGGACCAGGCCGTCGACGCGGCCGAACTCCTTCTCGGTGCGGGCGGCCCACTCGCGGGTGGAGTCCAGGTCGAGCAGGTCGACCGTGTCACCGGTGACGGTGGCACCGCCGTGTGCGTAGCGGGCGGCGTCGACCGCCTCCGCCAGCCGCTCCGGGTCGTTGTCCGAGCCGATGACGGTCGCTCCCGCCTCGGCCAGCCTGAGCAGTGCCGCACGTCCCGCGGGTCCTCCCGCGCCGGCCACCGCGATCACCGCACCGTCGAGCGCCCCGTTCCCCATGATTCTCGCCTCCTGAGCAGTGTTGTGAACGAGATCGCTCACGCGGCGACCCGCTCGGCGCTGTCCGCGGTGATACCCCTGGTCGAGGCGATCACGTTCTTCAGCTTCTTGGACAGTGCCTCATAGAACATGCTCAGCGGAAACTCGTCCGGAAGCACGTCATCCACGAGTTTCCGCGGCGGCAGCGTCAGGTCGAGGGCGTCGGGACCCTTGGCCCACTTGGAGCCCGGGTGCGGGGAGAGGCAGGTGGAGACCAGCTCGTAGCCGGCGAACCAGTGGACGAGCTTGGGGCGGTCGATGCCGTCGCGGTACAGCGTCTCGATCTCGGCGCACAGCTGGTTGGTGACCTGCGGGGCGCGCTCCCAGTCGATGGTGAGCTTGTTGTCGGTCCAGCGGACGACGTCGTGCTTGTGCAGGTAGGCGAAGAGCAGCTGGCCGCCGAGGCCGTCGTAGTTGCGCATCCGCTCACCGGTGACGGGGAAGCGGAACATCCGGTCGAAGAGCACCGCCACCTGTACGTCACGGGCCTGCGGGACGCCGTCGCCGGCGAGCTTCACGGCCTCCTTGAAGGCGGTGAGGTCGCAGCGCAGCTCCTCCAGGCCGTACATCCAGAACGGCTGGCGCTGCTTGATCATGAACGGGTCGAACGGCAGGTCGCCGTGGCTGTGGGTGCGGTCGTGGACCATGTCCCAGAGCACGAACGCCTCTTCGCAGCGCTTCTGGTCGTGCACCATGGCGGCGACGTCCTCGGGCAGCTCCAGTCCCAGGATGTCGACGGCGGCCTCGGTGACGCGGCGGAAGCGGGCGGCCTCGCGGTCGCAGAAGATGCCGCCCCAGGTGAAACGCTCGGGCGCCTGGCGCACGGCGATGGTCTCGGGGAACAGCACCGCGGAGTTGGTGTCGTAGCCCGAGGTGAAGTCCTCGAAGGTGATGCCGCAGAACAGCGGGTTGTCGTAGCGGGTGCGCTCGAGCTCGGCCAGCCAGTCGGGCCAGACCATGCGCAGCACGACCGCCTCGAGATTGCGGTCGGGGTTGCCGTTCTGGGTGTACATCGGGAAGACGACCAGGTGCTGGAGTCCGTCCGCGCGGCCCGCGGCGGGCTGGAAGGCCAGCAGCGAGTCGAGGAAGTCGGGCACCTCGAAGCCGCACTCGGCCCAGCGGGTCAGATCCTTGGACAGCGCCTCGTGGTAGGCACGGTCGTGCGGAAGCAGCGGGGAGAGCTCCTCCACGGCATCGGTCACGGTCCGCACGGCCCGCTCGGCATCCGCGCGGGCCGGGGCACCGTCGGCGTCGAAGTCGATCGAACCGTCCTCGGACTGCCAGGGCCGGATCCGCTCCACGGCATCCTTGAGCACGGGCCACGCCGGGTGCTCGATCACCCTGGTCGCCGAAGGAACCTGTCCCTCAGCACCCATCTGCACAAGAATTTCCGTCATGCCCCATCCTCCACGGGAGAAACTAGCGTAAAGAGACCGTATACACAGAGGGATTCTCTCAGCAAGGGGCACCTCCGGAAAATATCCTGCCCCACCCCCAGCTTCACCGCATTTTTTCCTGTGAAACACCCTACTGGGCGACGCTGTGTGCGTTCGATGTCCAGCCTCTGGACGCGGCGGGCACAGGCGATACGGTCCAGGAGGGCCGTAGGGTCGCGGCCCCCGCCGCCGTCGACGGAAGCGAGTCGTCTCTTGAACTTCCTCACCATCGGTCACCGCGGAGTCATGGGCGTCGAACCCGAGAACACCCTGCGGTCCTTCGTCGCCGCCCAGGAAGCGGGTCTCGACGTCATCGAGCTCGATCTGCATCTGAGCAAGGACGGCGCGCTCGTCGTCATGCACGACAGGGAAGTGGACCGCACGACCGACGGCACGGGCGCCATCGCCGGCAAGACACTCGCCGAACTGCGCGCCCTGGACGCGGGACGCGGCGAGCGCGTCCCGCTCTTCGAAGAGGTCCTGGACGCCGTCCGGTGTCCGCTCCAGGCCGAGATCAAGGACACCTCCGCGGCCAGGGCGCTGGCCGCGGTGATGAACGAGCGGGGGCTGGCCGGGCGGGTCGAGGTCGCGTCGTTCCACGACGAGGCGCTCACGGAGATCACCCGGCTGGTGCCCGGGGTGCGCACGGCCCTGGTCGCCAGCCGCTACGGCACGGACGTCGTGGACCGGGCGGTCGCGGCGGGCGCGTCCACCGTCTGCCTCAACATCCGCCGGCTCACCCTGGAGATCGTGGAGCGGGCGCGGAAGGCGGACCTCGCCGTCTTCGGCTGGGTGGTCAACACCCAGGACCACCTCAGACTCGTCCGCGCCCTGGGGCTCGACGGGGCGACCACCGACTATCCGGAGATCAAACGCACCGGCCGCTTCACCGCGTGACCGGCCGGGCGGCCGTCAGGCCAGTTCCTTGACCAGCAGCTCGAACTGCAGATCGTCGCGCTGCGGGATCCCGAAGCGCTCGTCGCCGTACGGGAAGGGCGTCATCCTTCCCGTACGCCGGTAGCCGCGCCGCTCGTACCAGGCGATCAGATCCTGCCGTACGGAGATCACGGTCATGTGCATCTCGTCCACGCCCCAGGTCTCGCGGGCCCGGCGCTCCGCCTCGGCGATGATCGTCCTGCCGAGTCCCGCGCCCTGCAGGGCGGGGCTGACCGCGAACATGCCGAAGTAGGCGTGGGCACCGCGGTGTTCGAGCTGGCAGCAGGCGACGATCCGGCCCTCGCGCTCCACCGTGAGCAGCCTGCTGTCCGGCGACTTGACGACCTCCAGCACCCCCTCCGGGTCGGTCCGCTGCCCCTGGAGGATGTCCGCCTCGGTGGTCCACCCGGCCCGGCTGGAATCTCCCCGGTACGCCGACTCGATCAGCGCGACGAGCGCGTCCACATCGGTGTCGGTGGCGTCGCGGAAGGTCGGTGCGGAGTCGGTGGCGGATTCCATGGCCGGTTCCCCTGATTCGTGTGCGCCGCTTCACGGCGTGGTGCGGACGGGGACGAGACTAACCCGGGTACTACGCTCGGCCGCATGGTGCACGTACTGAGCAGCCGTATCCTGCTCCGCCCCACCGACCCCGACCGGTCGCGCGCCTTCTACGGCGAACGGCTGGGTCTCGCCGTCCACCGCGAGTTCGGTACGGGCCCGGAGCGCGGCACCGTCTACTTCCTCGGCGGCGGGTTCCTGGAGCTCTCGGGCCGCTCCGGCTCCTCCCCGGGCGCGTCCCCGGACGTGCGGCTGTGGCTCCAGGTCGAGGACGTCACGGCGGCGCACGGGGAGCTGGCGGCCAAGGGTGTCGACATCGTCCGCCCGCCGGTGCGGGAGCCGTGGGGGCTGATCGAGATGTGGATCGCGGATCCGGACGGCACGCCGATCGTCCTGGTCGAGGTCCCGGCCGGCCATCCGCTGCGGTACCGGCCGGGGATCTGAGGGCGGCCGCACGGTCCGGGCGGTGCTCCCCGCCGCGGCCGGTGCGGATGGACATCCGCGCCGCGGAAGCGCCTCGCGCGGGGCCGGTGCCGGGGAGGTGTCCGGGGCGGCCGACGCCGCCGTGCCGGCCTTGCGAGACGGTCGGTGTTTCCGTCCGGTACGCGGTGAAGCAGGTGCCGCACTCGCCCCACGGTGCCCTCGCCCGGCTCGTGGCGCGGCGGGCGGCCACGCGGCCGGGGCGTCACCTCAGCCGGGCAACCGCGCGCCGCGTGGAGGCCTCCTTCGCGCCGGATGGCCGGGGACGGGGGGCGGGCTTAGCGTGCTGGGGGACGGAAGGAGCGCCATGAGACTGTCCGCGCCGATGACCGGTGGACCTTGCTGGACCGAGCTGGGAACCACCGACCTGGAGTCCGCGAAACGGTTCTACACGCGGTTGTTCGGCTGGCGCCCCGAGACGGACCAGCGGCAGGAAGCGGGCGGCTACACGGTCGCGTACCTCGGTGACGCGCCGGTGGCGGCCCTGGCACCGCTGTACCAGGAGTCGCAGCCGGTCGCCTGGAACGTGTCGTTCGCGGTGACCGACTCCGACGCCACCCTCCGCGCGGTGCGCACGGCGGGCGGGCAGCCGCTGCTCGGCTCCATGGACGTCTTCGACGTGGGCCGGTTCGCGGTGGCCGCCGACCCCACCGGCGCCGTGTTCCAGCTGTGGCAGGCGGGCGCCTTCGCGGGCGCCGGAGTGTTCAATGTCCCCGGGTCGCTGGGCTGGGTGGAGCTGCTGACCCGCGCGCCCCGGGAGGCCGTGTCCTTCTACACCACCGTGTTCGGCTGGACCGTGGACCCGTCCCTCCCCTACCCCCAGTGGGGCCTCGACGGAGCGGCCTTCGGGGGCATGGTGGCGATGGACGACAGGTTCCCGCACGAGGTGCCAACGCACTGGCTGCCGTACTTCGCCGTCGACGACGTGGACGCCTCCGCGATGACGGCCACCACGGTGGGGGGCACGGTGCTGATGGAGCCCGTCTCGCACCCGGACGGTCCGCGTATCGCGGTGCTCCGCGACCCCCAGGGAGCGATGTTCGGCGTGTACCGCGCCGCGGACGGGACGTGAGCACCCGCCACCCGGCGCGCCGTCACGCGCGCAGTGCGCCCAGGCGCCCTTCCAGCTGTCCGAGCAGTTCACCGAGCAGGGCGGCGAGCTCGCCCAGTTCCGGACCGTCCAGGCCGGACAGTACGGCGTTCTCGTAGGCGAGCTGCGCGGGCAGGATGCCGTCGACCGTGTCGCGTCCGGAGCCGGTGAGGCGGACGTGGGCGACCCGGCGGTCGCGGGTGTCGCCGCGGCGCTCCACCAGCCCGCGTTCGCCGAGGTGCTTGAGGCGTTTGGTGACGGCGGCCCCCGAGGAGAAGGTCTCCCGGGCGAGCTCGCTCGGGGTCAGCTCGTGTCCGGTGCGGCGCAGCGCGCCGAGCAGGTCGAACTCCGCGCGGGACAGTCCGGCCCGGCGCAGCGGGGCGTCCTCCGCCTGCTGCAGGAGGGCGGCGCAGCGGTTGATGCGGCCGATGACCTCCATGGGTCCGGTGTCCAGGTCGGGGTGGACGGCCCGCCACTGCCGGACGACGGCGGCGACGGTGTCACCCCGCCGGCCGGACGGCGCCCCGCCGGTGTCCCGGGGCCCCTCGTCGCCGGTCGCCGATGGTCCTTCGGTCGCCGTCATGGCCGTACGTCCTCCGTGTGCGTGCTCGTGCCGGGGAGCGGCCCCCGGTGCCGTACCGTCGCCGCGAGCGTACGGTGTCCCGCCTGCTCGGCGAGCACGACCCGCTCCCGGGGCACCGCGCGCTGCCGCCACTCGCCAGGCCGCGGCGTCGGCGGTGGCCCGGAGTTCGGCCAGGGCGGCGGCCAGACGGTGGCGGGCGGTCTCCAGTTCCCGGGGAGGTGCCTGCGGCTCGGCCAGCACCCGTACGGCGCTCTCGCGGGCCCGGTCGACGGCGGTGAGGGACCGCAGGACACGGTCGCCCGCGGCGGTTGGTGACGGCCACCGCGGCGGCGAAACCGACCAGGGCGCCGACCAGGGTGTCCACGGCGCGCTCGGCGACCAGGTCACCGGTCCGCTGGTGACCGGCGAACTCGGTGACGAGCAGCGCCAGCGGGGTGACGCAGACGGTGCCGAGCCAGTAGGTGCGTCCGACGAGTGCCTCGGCGCCGAAGTGGACCGGCGAGCGGGAACCGCCGGTCGGAGGGGGTGGTGGAGAGGGCACTGCTCACGAGGAACAACACCAACGGATAATTTACCAGTAAAATATTACCGCTGACCTGCTGCGCTCCCCCGAACACTCCCCGTGTACCCCTGTGCGCCCGCGTGTCCGGCACCCGGGACGGGCATCCCCTGACCGACCGTCGAACGGGTCGAGGGGGAGGTTCGCGTGCACGGACCGGCATCGTCCGGCTGGCTGCTGGTCGCGCTCTGCGCGGCAACCGGTGCCTACTGTCTGCTGCGTATGCGCAGCCGCGTGGAGGAGCAGCGCAGTGCCGCGGGCGGCGAGGCACTGATGGGATTCGGGATGGCCGTGATGGCCGTGCCCGCGACGGCGTTCAACCCGCCCGCCTGGGCCTGGCCGGCCCAGGCGGTGGTCTTCGGCACGGCGGGGCTGCACGCGCTGTGGGCGGCCCGCGCGGGTGCGCGTCATCTGCACCATCTGATAGGGGCCGGGGCGATGGTGTACATGGCCGTGGCCATGGCCGTCTCCCCGGGACACACGCACGCGCACGGCGGCTCGGGGGTCCCCCTGCTGACCGGGGCCCTGCTGCTCTACTTCGTCGCGTACGTGCTGGTGACGGGGGTACGCCTGGTGCCCGTGACCGCCGTGGCGGGGAGCGGTCCGGCCCCCGGCTGGGGCGACCGGCCGGAGCTGGCCCGGGCCTGCCGGCTGTCCATGGCGATCGGCATGGTGGCGATGCTGCTGACGATGTGAGAGCCGCGCGGGGCCGGTACGTCACCGCCCGCCCGCCGCGCGGGCCGGGACCGTTGTCTGCGTCACTTCGGACCTCCGGCCCGTATCCCTGGGCGGCCCGCGCTCATAGGCTGGAGGCATGATCCTCCCCGCGGTCCTGCTGATGCTCGGCGTCCTGACCGCTGTCGTGGGTCCCCGGCTGCTCGCCCGGGCCGACTGGTCGGACCGTGAACCGGTGGTGGCGCTGTGGGCGTGGCAGTGCGTGATCGCGGCGGTGCTGCTGTGCTGCGCCCTGTCGATGACGTTCAGCGCGGCGGCCGCCTGGCACGCGGTGGGCGGGCAGGTGTTCGCCACCGCGCCCCGCGCGGTCGTGGAGGCGTACTCCCTCGGCACGGCGGGGCTCTGGGCGGCGACCACCGCGGTGGCACTGGCGTGCGGCGGACTCTGGAGCGCGGCGATGCTGGTCCGCGAGACCGTACGGGCCCGCGCCCGGCGCCGGGCCCGCCGGGACCAACTGCGCCTGCGGGCCCCGCTGCTGCCCGGGGAGGAGCCGGGCTCCGACCGGCTGGTGGTCCTCGAGGGCGAGCGGCCGGACGCATGGTGGCTGCCGGGCAGCCCGCCCCGACTCGTCGTCACCACGGCCGCGTTGCGCCGCCTGAAGGGCAGACAGCTGGATGCCGTCCTCGCCCATGAGCGGGGGCACGCGCGGGCCCGGCACGACTGGCTGCTCAACTGTTCCTCGGCCCTGGCGGGCGGGTTCCCGCAGGTACCGGTGTTCGCGGCGTTCCGCGACGAGATGCACCGGCTGGTCGAACTCGCCGCCGACGACACGGCCTCCCGCCGCTTCGGCCGGCTGACCACGGCCCTCGCGCTGGTCGGACTCAACGAAGGCCGCGGGGTGTTCGGCCCCTGCCCGGACTCACAGGCCCAGGTCCCGGCGCGGGTGCACCGGCTGCTCACCCCCGCGGACCGGCTCACCGCGGGCCGGCGGCTGCGGCTGACCGCCGTGGCGTCGCTGGTGCCGGTGGTCCCCGTCCTGGTGGCGTTCGTACCCGGATTGCGGGCACTGGGATAGTCCGCGGACCGCAGGGGTCCGGCGGCGGTGACAGGACCGGCCCCGGACGCCGCCGGTCGGCAAGGATCCCCCCATGCACACCCCCCACACCGACTCCCCGCCCAGGCCTCCGCAGCGCCGTCCCGCCACCCTGTCCACCGGCGTGCTGGCACTGTGCTCGGCGCTGCTCCTCGCACTGGTCGCCGTCGAGTGGAGCCCGCTGCTCGCTCTGGACGGAGACATCTCCCGCACCACCCACCGCTGGGCGGTGGCTGAACCCCCGCTGACGCGGACGGCCCGCATCCTGACGGACTGGGTCTGGGACCCGTGGACGATGCGGGTGCTGTGCGGCGTCGCGGCGGGACTGCTGATCCGGCGCTACGCGGACCGGTGGACCGCGCTGTGGCTGGTGCTGACGGTGGCCGTCGCGACGGCCGTGCAGCAGGGAGTGAAGGCGGCGCTGGACCGTGCCCGCCCGGTCTGGCCCGACCCGGTCGACTCCGCGCACTACGCGGCCTTCCCGTCGGGCCACTCCATGACCGCGACGGTCGTCTGCGGCCTCCTGCTGTGGCTCCTGCGCCGTCACGGCGTGGGCCGCGGCCTGTGGCGCGCGGCGCTGGCCACGGCGGTCGTCTCGGTGACCGGCGTCGGTCTCACCCGTGTCTGGCTCGGTGTCCACTGGCCGACGGACGTCCTGGGCGGCTGGCTGTTCGGCGCCCTGGTGGTGACAGCGGCGGTGGCCGTCCACCGGCACCGCCACCCGAGCGCACCCGCGTAGCCGCGGGCACTCACGCCGCGCGCACGCGCCGACGTGCCCCGCCGAGCGAGACCGGAAGTGCGGAG
>NZ_NEUB01000641.1 GCF_002910825.1 Streptomyces sp. SM1
GGCCGGACCCTGGCCGAGGCCGAGCGCACCCGGCCCGGCAGCACCCGTTCCCAGTCGGCCCGGCCCGCCCCCACGGCCGAGGAGACGAAGGCCCGCACCGCCCGGTTCAGCAGCTTCCGCCAGGCCGTCCGCGCCCCTGCCCCGGATGTCACGGCCGACCCGGACACCGGCACCACCGCGGACGCCCCCGGCGACACACGTGCCTCCTCCGTCCCCCCGACCACCGCGGCACAGACCACCGCGGCACAGACCACCGCGGAAGAGACCACCACGGCAGAGACCACCACAGAGCAGACCCCCGCAGCACAGACCACTGCGGCGCGCACCACTCCCGCGACCCCGGAAGGCGACACCACCTCATGACCGGCACGACGACCGCCGACGAGAAGCTCACCTGGCTGCTGGAGGGCCTGCTGGAGCGAACCCCGGGCGCACGGCACGCGCTCGTGCTCTCCCGTGACGGCCTGAAACTGTGCCGCACCCCGGAGCTGTCCGCCGATCAGGCCGACCAGCTCGCCGCGATCTCCGCCGGCATCCAGTCGCTGTCGCACGGCGCCTCGGTCGAGTTCGGCGACGGCAGCGGCGGGGTGCGCTCGGCGATGACCGAGTTCTACGGAGGCGTGCTGTTCATCGTGGAGGCCGGTGACGGTGCCCATCTGGCCGTCGTCACCAGCGAGGACGCGGACGCCGGGCTCATCGGGCACAACATGAGCGAACTCGTGGAGCAGCTCGGCGAGCACCTGACCGCGCTGCCGCGCAGCTCATGAGCAGGCCCGGAAGGGACGACGCACCCGACCGGCTGTACACCCTCACCGGGGGGCGCAGCCGGTCCGGGCCCGACAACCCCTTCGACCTGGTGACCCTGGTCGTCGCCGAATGCGATCCGGTGCCCGGCATGCAGTCCGAGCACTCGGCGATCCTGCGGATGACCGGGCGCCCCACGGCGGTCGTGGAGATCGCGGCCGAGCTGAAGCTGCCCGTGAGCATCACCCGGATCCTGCTCTCCGACCTACAGGCGGCGGGCCGGGTCAGTGCCCGTCATCCCCGCAAGGCCGCCGTACCCGACCCCGACATCCTGGAGCAGGTGCTCGTTGGACTCCGCAACCTCTGACCCGCGCACGGAAACGGTCACCGAGACCCGTACGCCGCTGGGCGCGTCGGCCGACAACGGCCTGAAGATCGTGGTCGTGGGCGGCTTCGGCGCCGGCAAGACGACCATGGTCCGCTCGGTCAGTGAGATCCGTCCCCTCAACACCGAGGAGACGATGACCCAGGCCGGCGAGGCCGTCGACGACACCAGTGGGGTGAGCGGCAAGACCGCGACCACCGTCGCCTTCGACTTCGGCCGCATCTCGCTCGACGCGCACAACGTGCTGTACCTGTTCGGCGCGCCCGGCCAGGAACGCTTCTGGTTCCTGTGGGACCGGCTGTTCTCCGGCGCGCTCGGCGCGGTCGTGCTGGTCGACACCCGGCGCATCGACGACTCCTGGTACGCCATCGACCGGCTGGAGCAGCACGGCACGCCGTTCATCGTGGCCTGCAACGACTTCGGCGGCGCCACCTTCACCCCGACGCAGATCCGCGAGGCCCTCGACCTCGACCCGCACGTACCGCTGGTGAACTGCGACGCACGGTCCCGTGAGTCCAGCAAGATCGTGCTGATCACACTGGTGGAACACATCCAGACCCTGTACGCCGACCCTGCCCGAGCCCCCCGTCAGGAGCTGGTGTGAGTCCCGCCACCGTCCCCAACGCCGTCCCCTTCAGCGGTCCCCTGCTCCAGGACGATCCGGCCCGTGTGTACCGCGAGCTGCGGCGCGTGCACGGCAGCGTCGTCCCGGTGGTGCTGGACGGGGACGCACCGGCGTGGCTGGTCCTCGGCTACCGCGAGCTGCACCAGGTGACCGGCGACCCGGGGCTGTTCAGCCGCGACTCCGAACTGTGGAACCAGTGGGACAACATCCCCGACGACTGGCCGCTGCTGCCGATGATCGGCCGCAGGCAGCCGTCGATCCTCTACACCGTCGGCGAGCGGCACCGTGAGCGGGCCGGGATGCTGGTGAACGCGCTGGAGGCGGTCGACCCGTTCGAACTGCGCGGATACGCCGAGAAGTTCGCGGACGAGCTGATCGACGGCATCTGCCCCCAGGGCACCGCCGACATCATCGGCGAGTTCGCGATGCTGCTCCCGGTGCGGGTGCTGGCCCGGCTCTTCGGTTTCTCCGACGGGGAGGGCCCCGCACTGGTCACCGCCCTCAACGACATGATCGACGGGCGGGAACGCGCGCTCGCGGGCCAGACCCACCTGTTCACGTCGATGACGGAGCTGGTGGCGGCCCGCCGGGCGGAGCCCGCCGAGGACGTCGCGTCCCGGATGCTCGCCGACACCTCGGGGTTCACCGACGAGGAGATCGTCCAGGACATGATGGTCATGCTGGCGGCCGGGCACCAGCCGACCGCCGACTGGATCGGCAACTCGCTGCACCTGATGCTCACCGACCCCCGGTTCGCCGCCTCCCTCTTCGGGGGCCGCAACAGTGTCGCCGAGGCGATGAACGAGGTGCTGTGGGAGGACACGCCGACCCAGAACGTGGCCGCCCGCTGGGCGTCCCGCGACACCCAGCTCGGCGGCCGCCGGGTCCGCGCCGGCGACATGCTGCTCCTGGGCCTCCAGGGTGCCAACTCCGACCCCCAGGTGCGTACCGACAGCTCCGCGCTGACCGGCGGCAACGGCGCCCACTTCTCCTTCGGCCACGGGGAGCACCGCTGCCCGTTCCCGGCGCAGGAGGTGGCCGAGGTGATCGCCCGGACCGGCATCGAGGTCGTTCTGGACCGGCTGCCGGACATCGACCTCGCGGTGCCGGCCGCGAAGCTGAGCCGCCGCCCCTCCCCGTGGCTGCGCGGCCTGTCCGAACTCCCGGTCACGTTCACACCCACTCCCGCCCTTGGAGGCACGCGCGCATGACGGCTGCTACGGACACCGCGACGACGGGCACCGGACGGTCCCGGATCCTCCTCGACCCCTTCGTCTCCGACCTGGACGGGGAGAGCGCGGCGCTGCGTGCCGCGGGGCCGCTGGCCGCCGTGATGCTGCCGGGCGACGTGCCGGTGTGGGCGGTGACGCACCACGCGGAGGCGAAGAAGCTGCTCACCGACCCGCGGCTGGTGAAGGACATCGACGTCTGGGGTGCCTGGCAGCGCGGCGAGATAGCCCCCGACTGGCCGCTGATCGGGCTCGCCAACCCGCCCCGTTCCATGCTCACCGTGGACGGCGCCGACCACCGCAGGCTGCGCACGCTGGTCGCGCAGGCGCTCACGCCCCGCCGGGTGGAGCGGATGCGGGAGCGGATCACGGAGCTGACCGAGGGGCTGCTGGAGGAGGTGGCCGCCGCGTCCGGCCGGTCCGGTGACACGGTCGACCTGAAGGCGCTGTTCGCGTATCCGCTGCCGATGTACGTGATCGCCGACCTGATGGGGCTGGCGGAGGAGCGGCTGCCGCGCCTGAAGGAACTCTTCGAGAAGTTCTTCTCCACGCAGACCCCGCCCGAGGAGGTCATCGCGACGCTGACCGAACTCGCCGGGATCATGGCCGAGACGGTCGCGCACAAGCGCGAGAACCCGGGCGACGACCTGACCTCCGCGCTCATCCAGGCGTCGGAGAACGGTGACAGCCTCACCGACGAGGAGATCGTCGCCACGCTCCAGCTGATGGTGGCGGCCGGTCACGAGACGACGATCTCCCTCATCGTCAACGCGGTGCTCAACCTGTCCACCCACCCGGAGCAGCGCGAGCTGGTGCTGTCCGGCAAGGCGGACTGGTCGGCGGTGGTCGAGGAGACGCTGCGCCACTCGACCCCCACCTCCCACGTGCTGATCCGGTTCGCGACCGAGGACGTGCCCGTCGGGGACAAGGTCCTGCCGGCCGGGGAGGCGCTGATCGTGTCGTACGCGGCGATCGGCCGGGACGAGCGGGCGCACGGCCCGACGGCCGGTGACTTCGACATCACCCGGGAGAGCGCCAACCGGCACATCTCCTTCGGCCACGGCCCGCACGTGTGCCCCGGCGCCGCCCTGTCCCGGCTGGAGGCCGGTGTGGCCCTCCCGGCGCTGTACGCCCGTTTCCCGGGGCTGGACCTGGCGGTCCCGGCGGGCGAGCTGCGCAACAAGCCGGTGGTCACCCAGAACGACCTGTTCGAGCTCCCGGTGAAGCTCGGCGGGTGAGCGACGCGGGTGGCGGCCGGACCTCCCCCCGGTGCGGCCGCCACCCGTCTCACCGTCCCCGCCACCCGTCTCACCGTCCCCGCCACCCGTCTCACCGTCCCCGCCACCCGTCTCAGCGGACGGACGATGTTTCGCCCGGGTTTCCCGCAGCCGATAGGCTCCGGTCGTGGCTGATATCCAGATTCCCGCTGACATCAAGCCCGCCGACGGACGTTTCGGCGCGGGTCCCTCCAAGGTGCGGACGGAGGCGCTGGACGCCCTGGCCGCGACCGGCACGTCCCTGCTCGGCACCTCCCACCGCCAGGCCCCGGTGAAGAACCTGGTCGGCAAGGTGCGCGAGGGTGTCTCCGAGCTGTTCTCCCTCCCCGACGGCTACGAGGTGATCCTCGGCAACGGCGGCTCCACCGCGTTCTGGGACATCGCGACCCACGGCCTGATCGAGAACAAGTCCCAGCACCTGACCTTCGGCGAGTTCAGCTCCAAGTTCGCCAAGGCGTCCAAGCTCGCCCCCTGGCTCGGCGACCCCACCGTCATCTCCTCCGACCCGGGCACGCACCCCGAGGCGGCCGCCGAAGCCGGCGTCGACGTCTACGCGTTCACCCACAACGAGACGTCCACCGGTGTCGCCATGCCGATCAAGCGGGTGGCCGGCGCGGACGAGGGCTCCCTGGTCCTGGTGGACGCCACCTCCGGCGCGGGCGGCCTCCCGGTCGACATCGCCGAGACGGACGTCTACTACTTCGCCCCGCAGAAGTCCTTCGCCTCCGACGGCGGCCTGTGGATCGGCGTGTTCTCCCCGGCCGCGATCGAGCGCGCCGAGCGGATCCACGCCTCCGGCCGCCACGTCCCGGAGTTCTTCTCGCTCCCCACGGCGATCGACAACTCCCGCAAGAACCAGACGTACAACACCCCCGCGCTGGCCACCCTGTTCCTCCTCAACGAGCAGCTGGAGTGGCTGAACGGCCAGGGCGGCCTCGACTGGTCCACGGCCCGTACGAAGGACTCCTCGACCCGGCTGTACTCCTGGGCGGACGAGTCCAAGCACGCCACCCCGTTCGTCACCGACCCGGCCAAGCGCTCCCAGGTCATCGGCACGATCGACTTCACGGACGAGGTGGACGCCGCCGCCGTCGCCAAGGTCCTGCGCGCCAACGGCATCGTCGACACCGAGCCCTACCGCAAGCTCGGCCGCAACCAGCTCCGCGTCGCGATGTTCCCGGCGATCGCCCCGTCGGACGTCGAGGCCCTGACGAAGTGCGTGGACTACGTCATCGAGCAGCTGTAGCCCGTCGTACGTGAGTGAGGGGCGCCCGGCGATGGTTCGCCGGGCGCCCTTCTCCGTGAGGGCGGTGTCCAGGGGCTCGATCTCGCTGTGCTCCGGGAAGCCGATACCGGCCCGCGGCAGGAGCCGGGCGACCAGCCCCCGGATCCACCCGGAAGATGCGGTGCAACGCTTCGTGCGGTGAACTGACCGAGCGACGGAACGTAGCTGCACGCACACACCACGCGAGGGCATTCGGGGACAGACTCAGCCATACGAGTGAACATGCCAGCGGCCTATGCCGCGTACGCCCGTCCCGCCGACCGGGCGGGACGGGCCGTATGTCAGCCGATCAGCGGGTGACCGGACCCGGGTCGGGCCCTCCGCGGGGGCCCCTCACCGGCTCAGCCGCTGGAACCTGCGAACCGCCAGCGGCAGGAAGACCGCCGTCAGGACGAGCGGCCAGACGCCCGCCATCAGCAGCGCGTGCTGCTCCACCCAGGAGTCGCCGCCGCCGACCGGGGTGCCGAACAGGTCGCGGGCCGGCGCAGCCGTGGAGGAGATCGGGTTCCAGGCCGCCACCCAGCCCAGCCAGTCGGGCATCAGCTGCGGGGCGACGAAGATGCTGGAGATCATGGTGAGGGGGAAGGCGACGGCGAACAGGCCGCCGGCCGCCTCCGGGTTGGGCACCAGCAGGCCCAGCCAGACACCGAGCCAGATCAGCGCGAACCGCAGCCACAGCAGCAGCCCGAACGCCGCCAGGAAGCCCCAGCCGCCGTCCGGCCGCCAGCCCATGGCCGGCGCGGTGAGCATCAGGATGCCCAACTCCGCGCAGGCGACGAGCAGATCGGTCATCCCTCGGCCGGCCACCACCGCCGAGGAGGCCATCGGCATCGAGCGGAACCGGTCGATGACCCCCTTGGTGGAGTCGTGGACGACGAGGGTCGCCGTGTTGATGAAGCCGAACGCCGTCGTCATCACGAACATGCCCGGCATCAGGAAGTCCTTGTAGTCCCCGCCGCCCGGCACGGTCATCGCGCTGCCGAAGACATAGCCGTAGAGGAGGACGGAGAGGATCGGGAAAGCCCAGCTGCCAGGCGATGTTGACCGGCTGGCGCCGGTAGTGGGTCAGGCCGCGGCGGACGATGTTCCAGCAGTCCGCCAGGGCCCAGTACGCGCGGCCGTGGGCGGCCGGTCCGGTCAGGTCGAGCGCGCTCATACGGCCGTCTCCTCCTTCTCCGTGCGGTGCCCGGTCAGGCGCAGGAACACGTCGTCGAGGCTGGGCCTGCGCAGCCCGATGTCCTCGACCCGTACGCCCTCGTCCTGCAGTGTGCGGGCGACGTCCGTCAGCGCGGCCACCCGGTCGGTCACGGAGCCGTGCACCCGCAGCTCGGAGTCGTCCGACTCCGGTTCGCCGTCGGCGACCCGGGCGACCACCTTCACCACCCTCGGGATGTCGGACCGCTCGGCCACCACGACCTCGATACGGTCGCCGCCGGCCAGGTTCTTCAGCCCGTCCGGGGTGTCGTCCGCGATGGACCGGCCCTGGTCGGTGACGGTGATCCGGGAGGCGAGCCGGTCGGCCTCCTCCAGGTACTGCGTGGTCAGCAGCACGGTCGTACCGCCGGCCACCAGCGCCCGTACCGAATCCCAGACCTCGCCCCGGCTGCGGGGGTCCAGGCCCGTCGTCGGCTCGTCCAGGAACAGCACGGCCGGTGCGAGGATCATCGAGGCCGCGAGGTCCAGGCGGCGCCGCATGCCGCCGCTGTAGTCGCCCACGCCCTTGTCGGCGGCGCCGGTCAGGTCGAACTGCTCCAGCAGTTCGGCGGCCCGCGCCCTGGCGCGCCCGCCGCCCAGGTGGAACAGCCTGCCGAACATCTCCAGGCTCTGCCGCCCGGTGAGCACCTCGTCCACCGCCGCGTACTGCCCGGTCAGCCCGATCCGCGCCCGCACCTCGCGCGCGCTCCGGGCGACGTCGAGCCCGGCCACCGTGGCCCGGCCGCCGTCGAGCCGGACCAGGGTCGACAGGATGCGGACGGCGGTGGTCCTGCCGGCGCCGTTCGGCCCGAGCAGTCCGTGCACGGTGCCGGTCCGGACGGTGAGGTCGAAGCCGTCGAGGGCGCGCTTCTCGCCGTAGCGCTTCTCCAGCCCTTCGGCGTGGACCGCGCAGCCGTCGTCGCAGCCAGCGTCGTAGTCGTTCATATCGGAGCCGCCCGTACGCAGGTGTACCAGGTGGAGGCGGAGCGCAGCTCGGGGCTGACGGACGCGCAGTTCTGGGAGGCCCAGCGGCCGGCCCTGGAGAAGGCCATGAACAGCGGGCGCTGTCCCGTCCTGGCCGGCCTCTCCGAGGACACCTTCGGCTCCGGCTTCGACCACTTCGAGTTCGGGCTGCAACGCATCCTGGACGGCCTCGAGGGGTTCGTCGCCCGGCGGACGGCGGAGCGGGCGGCCGGGAAGAAGTCCTGAACAGCCCCCGCACCGCGCCCTCTTCAGCTCCGGCGACGCCGCCGGGTCAGCCCGAACAGGATCGCGACGACGACGGCCACGGCGGCAGCGCCCCCGAGCTTGACGTTGTCCCCGCCTTCCGCCCCGGCGCCGTCCTTCCCGTTCTCCGCGCGGGCGCCCTTCCCGCCGCCCCCGCCCTCGCCGGCGCCGGGCGCCTCACGGGACTCGACCGGGCTTCCGGAGCCCTCGCTGCCGTACATGATCCGGGAGCCGTCGGCGGAGTAGGTCACGGACTCCCCCTGTCCCTGGAGCGGGACGCTCAGCCGGTCCACGCGCTGGATCCTCCCGCCGTTCCACGCGTAGTGGATGCCGCCGAAGTAACCGCGCACGGCGAGCTGTTCGCCGTCCGGGGAGAGCGCGGCGTCGGTGGCCCACAGCTCGACCGGGGCGATCGGCCGGAAGACGTTCTCGCCGGACGCGGAGAGCTTCTCGGGGCCCTCGTAGAGATGCCCGCCCTCCTCCTTCTTGTCGACGATGTAGACGCGCCCGGTCTTCGGGTGCACGACCATCGACTCCGCGTCCCGGGCCCCGTCGGAGTACTTCACGACGTACTGCGTGGCCCGCACGGTCGCGTCCCGCAGCCTCTGGGGCTCGGGCAGTTCGTAGATCCAGACGTACGGCCACGTACCGCCGAGGTTGTCCCCGATGTCCCCGACGAAGATCTTGTCGCCGGGCCCGACGGAGATGGCCTCGACGTCGCGGGGTGAGCCGATTCCGGTGAGGGTGAGGCGGGCGACGGTCTCTCCGGTGGCGCTGTCGACGGCGTAGAGGTAGGGGCCGTCGTCGCTGTCGTTGTGGGTCCAGTAGATGCCCGGGTGCTGCCGGGAGGCGGCGAGCCCGCTGGACTCGGTGATGCGCGGGTCGTCGATCGAGAACCCCTCGTCGCCGTCGCCGCTTCCGGCTGCGGAGGCGGGCACGGCGAGCGCGCCCGTGAGAAGGGTCGCGGCGAGCAGGGCGAAGGGTCGGCGCATGTGCCAAGGGTGCCATTGTTCAGCGGACTTCACGGCGGGTGTCCGGTCTCACATCGCGGCGGTCCGGCCGATCGACCATGATGAGCGGGTGCTCAGGTTGATGCCCGTAGGTGACTCGATGACGATCGGGAGCGCGGGTGACCACACCTGGCGCTACCGGCTGTGGCAGCACCTGTGCACGGCGTACGGCGGCCCCTTCACGCTGGTGGGCCCGCGCGAGACGCTGCACGACCCGTCGGCGGACGCCCCCACGTCGTACGCGTACGCCGATCCGGACTTCCCCCGCGCGCACCTCGCCGGCTGGGGCGAGGGCTGGCACCACATGACCCCGCTGATCGGCGAGGCCGTGCGCTCCTGCCGCCCCGACGTGCTGCTCGTCTCGCTCGGCCTCATCGACCTCGGCTTCTACACCAACGCCGAGCAGACGGCCGACAACGTCCGCGCGTTCGTCGCCGAGGCGAGGGCCGCCGGGCCGCGCGTCCGCATGGCCGTCATGCCGGTGGTCCGCAACATCCGGGTGGAGGCGGACGAGTCCTTCGCCGAGCAGGTCACCCGATTCAACGAACTCCTGGCCAAGACCGTCGCCGACCTCGACGAACCGGGCTCCCCCCTGCTGCTCGTCCCGCCGCCGGAGTCGTACGACTTCCCCACGGACACCTACGACGGCACGCACCCCAACGAGACCGGCGAACACAAGATCGCGGGCGCGTTCGCGGAGGCGATGTGGCGCGCGTGGGACCTGGGCGGACCGTACGGGGTGGCCTGACCGCCCGGGGCTTCTGGCATATGCGCCCTGCCCCGTGCCCTGCCCGCCGTGCGTATCGTTGTACCGCGCGGCTGTACTCGTCCGTGGGGCAGCCGGGGAGGAGCGCGACGATGACCGTCCTTGACGACAGGATCGCCATGGCCGAGAGCAATAACACGCGCCAACTCGACGAGATGTTCGAGTTGCTCGAAAAGATGCCCGTCCCCGAGGGATACAAGGTCGAAATCGTCGGGGGGGCTGTCTGCACGGCGCCGCAGCGGGACATCCACTGGGAAACCATTCGCATGATCCTCTGGGCCCTGGAGGACCGGTTCGGGCGGCAAGTCACACTGTTCTCGGATGTCCGCATCGACTTCCCCGGTTACCGCAACGGGTTCTGCCCGGACGTGGCGAAGATCAGGGACGGAGCGCAGAAGAACGGCAAGGGCAAGTGGCGCTACCAGGACGTGGAGTTCGTCGCCGAAGTCATCTCGAAGGACACGGCGCGGAACGACTATGACCGCAAGAGGACCGCCTACGCCCTCGCAGGGGTTCCGGTCTACCTGATCGCCGACCCCTATGCCCGCAAGTGCCGCTTGTTCACTCATCCGGAGAACGGCACCTATGTGAGCGACACGTCCATCGACTACGGCGGGGAGGTCGACATGACGAACACCCATATGGGCCTCGTTCTCAAGACCGACGGCTTCCCTCACGACTGAGCCTCCTTGCATGGAGCGCACTCCAAGCCGTTGGCTTGACGACCATGAAGTACACGCAGCTCGGACGCACGGGTCTCAAGGTCAGCCGGCTCGTCCTCGGGACGATGAACTTCGGTCCGCAGACCGACGAACCCGACTCACACGCCATCATGGACGCGGCGCTGGACGCCGGGATCAACTTCTTCGACACGGCGAACGTCTATGGGTGGGGCGAGAACAAGGGCCGCACCGAGAGCATCATCGGCAGCTGGTTCGCGAAGGGCGGCGAACGCCGCGACAAGGTCGTTCTCGCCACCAAGGTGTACGGGAACATGGCCGCCGACGGTGAGTCCTGGCCCAACCACGACAAGCTGTCCGCCGTGAACATCCGGCGCGCGGTCGACGCCTCGCTGAAGCGGCTGGGGACCGACTACATCGACGTCTACCAGTTCCACCACATCGACCGGCAGACCCCGTTCGAGGAGATCTGGCAGGCGATCGACGTCCTCGTCCAGCAGGGCAAGATCCTCTACGTCGGCTCCTCGAACTTCCCCGGCTACAAGATCGCCCAGGCGAACGAGCTCGCCGCCCGGCGCGGCGGCACCATCGGGCTGGTCAGTGAGCAGTGCCTGTACAACCTCGCCGAGCGCCGCGCCGAGATGGAGATCATCCCGGCCGCGCAGGAGTACGGGCTCGGGGTCATCCCCTGGTCGCCGCTGCACGGCGGTCTGCTGGGCGGGGTCATCCGGAAGGAGGCCCAGGGCGGTCGCCGCGCCTCCGGCCGGGCCGCCGACACGCTCGCCGATCCGGCCGCGCGCGCACAGATCCAGGCGTACGAGGACCTGCTCGACAAGCACGGCATCGAACCCGGCGAGGCCGGACTGGCCTGGCTGCTCACCCGGCCCGGGGTGACCGGCCCGATCGTCGGCCCGCGCACCGCCGCGCAGCTCGCGTCCGCGCTGCGTGCGGTCGAGCTGGAGCTGAGCGAGGAGCTGCTGGCCTCGCTGGACGAGATCTTCCCGGGGCCGGGTCCGTCCCCCGAGGCCTTCGCCTGGTAGCAGCGCGTGCGGCGGCCGGCGGCGGCGCTACCTGCCCAGCGCCGCCGCCAGCCCCACGACAGCGAACATCAGTACGAGCGCACCGGCCATGATCCGGTTCCGGGTCTTCGGGTCCACGCCTTCGAGCCTAACCGGCCGCGCCCAGCGCCCGACGGGCGACCGCCTCGTAGCGGGGCTGCTCGCCCGGCACCCCGGACCTCGGCAGGCGGCTGCGCACCAGCACCAGCTCGTCCACGGTCCAGGTGCGGCTGCGAAAACCGTGCAGGGCGTCGACGTACGGCCGGACGTCGACGCTCTCCCGGCTGCGGGCCACCGTCAGGTGGGCCTTGTAGCGCCGGTGGTCCTCCATCGCCACGCCCGCCTTCCGCGCGGCGGCCTCGGACCGCTCGGCCAGCAGCCGCATGGTCCGCAGGTCGCCCTCCGCTCCGGCCCACAGCGCCCTGCCCCGCCCGAACTGCCCGCCGCCGCGCAGCGCCAGCCCGAACGGCTCGGTCCGGGAGGCCGCCCGCGCCAGCCGGTCCGTGAGCTCCGGTACGAGCTCCTCGTCGACCTCGCCGTAGAACGCGAGCGTGAAGTGCCATCCGGCCCGCCCGGTCCACCGCATCCCGTCGGCGCCGGGCAGCCTCCTCAGCCGCCCCACCTCGACGGCAAGGTCACGGACCACGTCCTCGGGCGGCAACACGGCGGCGAAGAGTCTCATGGGAGCAGTCTGCCCGGGCGCGTCCCGCTCCCCCGCTCGTCGTTCCACCGGGCGACCACCGCGATCATCCGGAGCGACAGGACCGAGATGGATGGCAGGGCTGACATGGCCGAGTTGACCGACAGCGACACTCTCACGCTCGACATGATGTTCGAGTGGCTGGACCAGGACGCTCGTCGGTCTCGTCCTCGAGACCGACGAGTTCCCCCGCTACGCCACCGGCGCCAGCGCCTTCTGAGGCTCTCGCGGTACGAACCGCACGTGCGGGTGGCCGCCGTTCCAGCGCACCGACAGCCGCAGGCCGCCGACCCTGGCCAGGACGAGGCCGATGACGGACGCCGCGGCCACCGCGACCGCGCCGCCGGTGGCGAAGCCGACGCGGGCGCCGTAGGTGTCGGTGATCCAGCCGACGATCGGGGCGCCGACCGGGGCGCCGCCGAGGAAGACCATCATGTAGAGGGCCATGACACGGCCGCGCATCGCCGGATCGGTGGCCATCTGGAGGCTGGTGTTGGTGGTGACGTTGACCGTCATCGAGAACAGGCCCAGCGGCACCATGATCAGGGCGAACATCCACAGCCGGGGCGACGCGCTGGCCACGATCTCCAGTGCGCCGAAGGCCGTCGCGGCCAGGATCAGCAGCCGCAGCCGGGCCGTGCCGCGCCGGGCGGCGAGCAGGGCGCCGGAGACGGAGCCGACCGCGATCAGCGTGTTGAACAGGCTGTAGACGCCCGCGCCGCCCTCGAAGACGTCGTCGGCGAAGGCCGAGAGGTAGACGGGGAAGTTGAAGGCGAAGGTGCCGATGAAGCCGACCAGGACGATCGGCCAGAGCAGCTCGGGCCGCCCGCTGACATAGCGCAGGCCCTCCCGGAGCTGTCCCTTGCCGCGCGGGGCGCGTTCGACGGCGTGCAGTTCGCGGGCGCGCATCATCATCAGGCCGGCCAGCGGGGCGACGAAGGAGAGGCCGTTGAGGAGGAACGCCCAGCCGGTGCCGACGCCGGTGATCAGCAGGCCCGCGACGGCGGGGCCGACCAGGCGGGCGGACTGGAAGTTCGCCGAGTTCAGGCTGACCGCGTTCTGCAGCTGGCCGCGGCCGACGAGCTCGGAGACGAAGGCCTGGCGGGCGGGGTTGTCGACGACCGTGGCGAGGCCGAGGGCGAACGCGGCGACGTAGATGTGCCAGACCTCGACGCGGCCGGTCAGGGTGAGGACGGCGAGCGCGATCGCGGTGAGGGCCATCGCCGACTGGGTGACGAAGAGGGTGGGCCGCTTGCGCAGCCGGTCGGCGAGGACGCCGCCGTACAGGCCGAACAGCAGCATCGGCAGGAACTGCAGGGCCGTGGTGATGCCGACGGCGGCCGAGGAGCCGGTGAGGGTGAGCACCAGCCAGTCCTGGGCGATGCGCTGCATCCAGGTGCCGATGTTGGAGACGACCTGGCCGAGGAAGAACAGGCGGTAGTTCCTGACCCTCAGCGAGGAGAACATCGAGTTCTTGCGGGCGGGGGTGTCGAGGGCGGTCCGGGTGTCGTGGGGGTCAGGTGCGGGGGCGGAAGCTGCTCCGGATCCCGTACTCAAAGGGTTCGCCTCCTTGCTTCGGCCGCTGCGCGCGGCGCTGCTGCCTGCTCGGTGCACTCGGATGCCCGGTGCTCAGATGTGTGCCAGTTTCTCCAGTACGGGGGCGGCGGCGCGCAGTGTCGCCCACTCGTCCTCGTCGAGGCACTCCACCAGCGTCGCCAGGAACGCGTTCCGCCGGCGGCGGCTCTCCTCGAGCATCACCTCGGCCTGTTCGGTCTGCGTGACGACCTTCTGGCGGCGGTCGTCGGGGTGCGGCTCCAGGCGGACGAGTCCCTTGGCCTCCAGCAGCGCCACGATGCGGGTCATCGAGGGCGGCTGGACGTGTTCCTTGCGGGCGAGTTCGCCCGGGGTGGCCCGGCCGCAGCGGGCCAGGGTGCCCAGCACCGACATCTCGGTGGGGCTCAGGGATTCGTCGACGCGCTGATGCTTGAGCCGACGGGACAGCCGCATCACGGCGGAGCGGAGGGCGTTCACGGCGGCTGCGTCGTCGCCATGGCTGAAGTCCGGCATGTTCTTTAGCGTAACTCATTACTCTTTCTAAGGAACACCCCGGGGAACGCCTCATCCGCCGTGAGGCCTGCCACTCCTGTCACGCGAGATCACCCGTACGAGTGATCCGGCCGTGAAACACGGCACACCGCACCCCGGTGTGCGGCAACGCTCGTCCCCATGGGGACCGACGTGCTCAGCCTGCGCATGGATCGCGAACTGCTCGAACGGCTGCGGGAGCACGCCGCCAGACGCGGCATGAGCGTCCAGGACTACGTCGTCCGGACGCTCATGCGCGATGACTTCGACCAGCGGTTCCAGGCCGCGGTCGAGGAGACGGAGAAGTTCTACGGGGTCACCTGAAGGGCCCGCCCGCTCCCCCTCATCGGGCAGGCGACGCCCCGTCGTACGACCCGGCCCCACCAGGTCAGGCCCGGCTCCATCAGCTCAGGCCCGGCGCGCTCAGGTCAGGCCCGGCTCCATCAGCTCAGGCCCGGCGCGCTCAGGTCAGGCCAAGCGCCGGCATCAGGTAGGAGAAGGCGAAGACGGCCGCCACCGCGTACATCGCCGACGGGACCTCCCGGCCGCGGCCGGCCGCCAGGCGCAGCACCGCGAAGGTGATGAAGCCCATGCCGATGCCGTTGGTGATCGAGTAGGTGAACGGCATCATCAGCATCGTCACGAAGGCCGGCACGGCGATCGTGTAGTCCGCCCAGTCGATCTCCTTGATCGAGCCCGCCAGGATCAGGAAGCCCACCGCCACCAGCGCCGGGGTGGCCGCCTGGGACGGGACCATCGTGGCGACGGGCGTGAGGAACAGCGCCGCGGCGAAGAGTCCGCCGGTGACGACGTTGGCGAAGCCGGTCCGCGCGCCCTCGCCGACCCCGGCCGTGGACTCCACGAAGGCGGTGGTGGCCGAGGAGGAGCTGGCGCCGCCCGCGGCGACCGCGACACCGTCGATGAACAGGACCTTGTTGATGCCGGGCATCTGGCCCTGCGCGTCGGTCAGCTTGGCCTCGTCCGAGACGCCCATGATCGTGCCCATCGCGTCGAAGAAGCACGACAGCAGCACGGTGAAGACGAACAGGACGCCGGTCAGCGCACCGACCTCGGCGAAGCCCCCGAACAGGCTGACCTCGCCGATCAGGCCGAAGTCGGGGGTGGCGACCGGGTTGCCGGGCCAGGTGGGCGTGGTGAGGCCCCAGGAGGGGATGTCCGCGACGGCGTTGACGACCAGCGCGAGAGCCGTCATGGCGACGATCGAGATGAGGATGGCGCCGGGCACCTTGCGCACGATCAGCGCCAGCGTGAGCAGCGTGCCGAGGACGAAGACGAGGACGGGCCAGCCGTTGAGGTGGCCGCCGGCCCCGAGCTGGAGCGGGACGGTGGTCCGGGCGACGTCCGGGATGCGGGAGACGAAGCCGGAGTCGACCAGGCCGATCAGCATGATGAACAGGCCGATACCGATGGCGATGGCCTTGCGCAGTCCGTACGGGACGGCGTTCATCACGCGTTCGCGCAGGCCGGTGGCGACCAGGAGCATCACGATGAAGCCGGCCAGCACCACCATGCCCATGGCGTCCGGCCACGACATGCGCGGCGCGAGCTGGAGGGCGACGACCGAGTTCACACCGAGGCCGGCGGCGAGCGCGATCGGGACGTTGCCGATGACGCCCATGAGAAGCGTGGTGAACGCCGCGGTCAGGGCGGTCGCGGTGACCAGCCGGCCGTTGTCGAGCTGGTGGCCGTACATGTCCTTCGCGCTGCCCAGGATGATCGGGTTCAGCACGATGATGTAGGCCATCGCGAAGAAGGTGGCGAAACCGCCGCGGATCTCACGGGGCAGGGTGCTGCCGCGTTCGCTGATCCGGAAGTAGCGGTCGAGGGCGCCGGAGCCGGCACCGGACCCCGGCTGCTCGGGGGTGGGGGCCTTGGCGGGGGCCGACGTGGACATGCGAGGACCTCATCACCGGCGGGCTTCCCCCAAAGCCGTTTGGTGTTTTCTACGAAGGAAAGCGGTCAGAGACAAACAGATTCAGTATGAACATATAATGTCGTCGACGCTATCTCCGCGCGTAGACGAGCGGGCCGCGCCCGGCCGGATACCGCCGTACCCGCCTCACGCCACCGGCCGGGCACCGCCCCGTACCCACCTCACGCGGCCGGACCTCCGGTGGCCCTCGTAAGCTGTCCGCATGGCGAAGTGGACCCCCAAGCACGAGGCGCCGGAGCCCCTGGAGGGCCCCGTGGTCGCCACCATCACCGGCGGCACGATCGTCTGGTTCGCCCTGTTCCTGGTGCAGCTGCCGTTCTACGGCTGGTTCGACGACCACGGTCACACCTGGTGGCTGTGGACCTGCCTGGCCGGGGGCGGACTCGGCTTCATCGGCATCTGGTACGTCCGCAGGCGCGACGCCGCGATTGAGCGGGCGGAGACCGCCCGGTCCGCCTGAGGGGAAGCGGAGCCAACTGCCGCCCGGGACACAGCCGTACGACCACAGCACCACGGCCGTGGGCACCCCTCCTCCCCGGGTCGGATCTTCGGCCGTTCGGGTGGGTGCGGCCGCGGATTCGCACGTAACGTCGAATGCATGACGCATCTCGATGCGGGCGCCCGGGCCGATACCGCGCTCCCCGCCACGGTCACCCCTCCGGCGACCGGGCTGAACTCCGCGGAAGTGGCCGAACGGGTGGCGCGCGGCCAGGTCAACGACGTGCCCGTGCGCAGCAGCCGCTCGCTGACCGAGATCGTCCGCGCCAACGTGTTCACCCGGTTCAACGCGATCATCGGCGTGCTCTGGGTGATCATGCTGATCGTCGCGCCGATCCAGGACAGCCTGTTCGGGTTCGTGATCCTCGCCAACACCGGCATCGGGATCATCCAGGAGTGGCGGGCGAAGAAGACCCTGGACTCCCTGGCGGTGATCGGCGAGGTACGGCCCACGGTGCGCCGCGACGGGGTGACGGCGCGGGTCGGCACCTCCGAGATCGTGCTGGACGACCTGATCGAGATCGGACCGGGCGACAAGGTCGTCGTCGACGGGGTGTGCGCCGAGGCGGACGGCCTGGAGATCGACGAGTCGCTGCTCACCGGCGAGGCCGACCCCGTGGTGAAGCAGCCCGGGGACCAGGTCATGTCGGGCAGTTTCGTCGTCGCGGGCGGCGGCTCGTTCCAGGCGACCAGGGTGGGGCGGGAGGCCTACGCGGCGCAGCTCGCCGAGGAGGCGTCCCGCTTCACCCTCGTCCACTCCGAGCTGCGCAGCGGCATCTCCACGATTCTCAAGTACGTGACGTGGATGATGGTCCCGACCGCGATCGGCCTGATCATCAGCCAGCTGGTGGTCGAGCACAACGAGCTGAAGAACTCCATCGCCCGCACCGTCGGCGGAATCGTGCCGATGGTCCCCGAGGGGCTGGTGCTGCTCACCTCGGTCGCCTTCGCGGTCGGGGTGATCCGGCTGGGCCGCAAGCAGTGCCTGGTGCAGGAGCTGCCCGCCATCGAAGGGCTGGCCCGGGTCGACACGGTCTGCCTGGACAAGACCGGCACGCTCACCGAGGGCGGCATGAAGGTCACCGAGCTGCGGGTGCTGGGCGACGCGGACCGCGACGGTGACGGTGACGCGGACGGTGACGGTGACGCGGACCGCGACGGTGACGGTGAAGTCGGCGGCGACGGCGACGGTCACGCGGCGTACATCCGCAGGGTGCTGGGCGAGCTCGGTTCGGCGGACCCCCGCCCGAACGCCTCCCTGGAGGCGATCATCGACGCGTACCCGGACACCACCGAGTGGCGCCTCACCGACACCCTGCCGTTCTCCTCCGCCCGCAAGTACAGCGGCGCGACGTTCGAGGAGGTGACGGGCGGGGAGGCCGTGACCTGGCTGCTGGGGGCACCCGACGTGCTGCTGGAGCCCGGTGACCCGGCGCTGGCGGAGACCGGGCGGATGAACGAGCAGGGGTTGCGGGTGCTGCTGCTCGCCCGGGTCCGGCCCGGGGTGGACGTCGACGACCCCGCCGCCGCGACGGGCGTACGGCCGGCCGCGCTGGTCGTCCTGGAGCAGCGGCTGCGGCCCGACGCCGGCGACACGCTGCGCTACTTCGCCGAGCAGGACGTCCGCGCGAAGGTCATCTCCGGGGACAACGCGGTGTCGGTCGGCGCGGTCGCCTCCGAGCTGGGCCTGTCCGGTACGGCGGTGGACGCGCGCCGGCTGCCCGCCGACCCGGAGGGGATGGCGAAGGCACTGGACGAGGGCACGGTGTTCGGGCGGGTCACTCCGCAGCAGAAGCGGAACATGGTGGGCGCGCTCCAGTCGGACGGCCACACGGTGGCGATGACCGGTGACGGCGTGAACGACGTGCTGGCACTGAAGGACGCGGACATCGGTGTGGCGATGGGTTCCGGTTCGGAGGCCACGCGGGCGGTCGCGCAGATCGTGCTGCTGAACAACAGCTTCGCCACGCTGCCGTCGGTGGTGGCGGAGGGGCGGCGGGTGATCGGCAACATCACCCGGGTCGCGACGCTGTTCCTGGTGAAGACGGTGTACTCGGTGCTGCTGGCGGTGCTGGTGGTGGTCTCCCAGGTGGAGTACCCGTTCCTGCCGCGCCATCTGACCCTGCTGTCCACGCTCACCATCGGCGTACCGGCGTTCTTCCTGGCCCTCGCCCCCAACAGGGAGCGTGCCCGCCCGAACTTCGTGCGGCGGGTCATGCGGTACGCGATCCCGGGCGGGGTGCTGGCCGCGACGGCCACCTTCACGACGTATCTGATCGCCCGGGAGCACTACAGCGGTGCGGGCGCGCTGGAGGCGGAGACGAGCGCGGCGACGCTGACGCTGTTCCTGATCTCGATCTGGGTGCTGGCGATCATCGCCCGGCCGTACACGTGGTGGCGGATCGGTCTGGTGGCGGCGATGGGCGGGGCGTTCCTGCTGGTGCTGGTGGTGCCGTGGCTCCAGCACTTCTTCGCGCTCAGACTGGTCGGCGCGACCATACCGTGGACGGCGGTGGGCGTAGCGGTGGTGGCGGCGGCCACCCTGGAACTGCTGTGGAAGTGGGAGGACCGCCGCTTCCCCGTGTGAGCGGGATCGCGTGTGTCGCGCACCGTCCGCCCATGGGGAACAGGCGGATCCGCGAACGGCTACTCGGTCTCCGTCGGATTCCACACCCCGGTGCAGTCGAGCGTGCTCAGCGCCCCGGGAACGATGTCGCACTGGGTCTCGTACAGGTCCCCGTCCGTGGTGAGCACCTGGACTGACACGGAGTTGGCCTGCGAGGCGACGGACACGGCGCAGGCGTTGTCCGGATACGACTCGTCCGCGGTCAAGTCGTAGAAGATGAACGGCGTGACGCTCGGCCGGAGGTCCCGGATACCGACGGCCGTCACGCCCGCGAACGTGGTCGCCTTGACCTCATTCGCCGCGGAGGGGCTGAGTGAATCGACGTCGACGCAGGGCCCGGGGGGCCCCGTCGGCCCCGTCTCACCAACAGGCCCCACCGGACCCACCGGCCCCGTCTCACCAAC
>NZ_NEUB01000642.1 GCF_002910825.1 Streptomyces sp. SM1
CTCCTCGGCCTTGCGGCGGGCCTCCTCCTCGGCGCGCGCCTTCTCCTCGGCGAGCAGCCGCAGCCGCTCCTCCTCGGCACGCCGGCGCGCCTCCTCAGCACGCTGCCGGGCCTCCTCCGCCTGCCGTTCCGCCTCGCGGCGCTGGGCCTCTTCCAGCTCGCGCTGCTTGCGCTCCTCCTCCTCGGCGCGCAGCCGCGCCAACTGCTCCTGGCGCTCGCGCTCCAGGCGCTCCTCCTCGGCCTTGCGGGCCGCCTCCTCCTCCGCCTTGCGGCGGGCCTCCTCCTCGGCCTTGCGGCGGGCTTCCTCGCGAGCCCGGATCTCGGCCTCGGACAGCGGCAGCACCTGGTCGAGCCGGCGCCGGATCGCCGTGGTGACCGACTCCGGCTCCTGACCGGCGTCGACCACGAGATAGCGGCCGGGATCGGCGGCGGCGAGTGTGAGGAAACCGGCCCGCACGCGCGCGTGGAACTCGGCGGGCTCCGACTCCAGCCGGTCCGGTGCCTCGGTGAAGCGTTCCCGCGCGGTCTCGGGCGCCACGTCCAGAAGCACCGTCAGGTCCGGGACCAGTCCGTCGGTCGCCCACCGGTTGATGCGGGCGATCTCGGTCGGCGACAGATCGCGTCCGGCGCCCTGGTAGGCGACGGAGGAGTCGATGTACCGGTCGGAGATGACGACCGCGCCGCGCTCCAGGGCGGGCCGTACGACGGTGTCGATGTGCTCGGCGCGGTCCGCCGCGTACAGCAGTGCCTCCGCGCGGTGCGAGAGACCGGCGCTGGAGACGTCCAGCAGGATGGACCGCAGCCGCTTGCCGACCGGGGTCGCGCCGGGCTCGCGGGTGAGGGCGACCTCGTGGCCCTTGGCGCGGATCCACTCGGCGAGGGCCTCTGCCTGGGTGGACTTCCCGGCACCGTCGCCGCCCTCGAGGGCGATGAAGAAGCCGGTGCCGGCGGGCGCCTGGTCGGGGTCGTCGCCGCCGAGCAGCGCGTCGCGCAGGTCCTGACGGAGCGGCACCCCGGAACGGTCGTCGACCTTGGCGAGCACCAGCGCGGCCACCGGCAGCAGCAGCGCGCCGACCAGCATCAGTGTGAAGGCGGCACCGCCGTGCGCGAAGACGAACCGGCCGTTCTCCAGCCGGTGCGGCCCGATGCCCGCGGCGACCAGCGGGGCGGTCACCGCGCCGAGCGCCACCAGGACCCGTACCACCGCGTGCAGGTGCTCGGTGGTACGGACCCGGCGCTGGTCCTCGGTCTCCTGGTCGAGCAGGGTGTGCCCGGTGTTGGCGGCGACGCCCGCGCCGACCCCGGCCAGCACCATGATCAGCAGGACGCTGGTGACGTCCGGTACGAGTCCGGCGGCCAGCAGCGCGACGCCGGTGAAGGCCAGGGCGAGCGCGAGCAGCCGGCGCCGTGAGAGGGCCGACAGCAGGGCGGGCGCCGTCCGGATGCCGACGACGACACCGCCGGACAGCGCGCCCACCAGCAGGCCGTAGAGCACGGGGCCGCCGCCGAGGTCCTTGGCGTGCAGCACCGACACGGCGACGGCGGCCGCCACCGCGGCGGCGACGGAAGCGGACGCGAGCACCAGCAGCGGCATCGCGCCGGTGCGGCCCTTGTCGGAGCCGGCCGCGCTCCTGGGGCGCCGCAGACCCTCCAGCGGCGACCGCGGGCGCGGGGTGCGCGTGCCCGGCAGTTCCAGGAAGGTGACCAGGGACAGCGAGGCGGCGAAGAGTCCGGCCGCGACATAGGAGGCGAGGGCGGCCTGGTGTTCGCCGAACCAGTCGATGCCCGTACCCAGCAGATTGTTGAGGAGGGCCGCGACGACGAGTGCGACGGCCGCGAGCGGTATCGCCACGAAGCTCGTACGCAGCGACAGGCGGCGCAGCGCGTCCATGTGGTCGGGCAGCGGCCGGACGGTCGCGCCCTCCGGCGGCGGGGCGGGCAGCAGCGCGGGCGCGGCGCCCTCCCGGCACACCGTCCAGAAGCGCTCGGCGACTCCGGTCACGAAGGCGGTGACGAGCAGGAGGGCCGGCGCGTTCTCGGGTGTCCAGTCGATCCACAGGGGCGCCACGATGAGCAGCGCGGCCCGCACGCCGTCGGCGCCGACCATGGTCCAGCGGCGGTCGAGCGGCCCGTCCTGCGAGGTGAGCGACGTGAGCGGGCCGAGGAGTACGGCGCCGAACAGCAGCGTCGCGAGGACGCGCACGCCGAAAACGGTCGCCACTGCGAACGCCACACCCCGGTAGCCGCCACCGAACGACTGTTCGACGACTGCCGCCTGAAGGGTGAGGAGAACCAGCACCAGGAGGGCGAGGACGTCACCGACCCCGCCCACCAGTTGCGCGCTCCACAGCCGTTTCAACTGCGGTCGGCGCAGCAGGGCGCGGACGGCACGCTCGCGGGAGTCCGCGACCAGGGCATCGTCGGGGGCCGGTCGAGGGGCCGTTGGCTGGTCGGCTCGCGTCATGCGTTCAGCCTATCGGCCCGGGCCGACAGCCCGGCGCGACGCGCCTGACATGCCCACGCCCCGACACCAAAGTGTTGTCGGGGCGTTCGCATTCCGAACGCCGGGCGAAGGACTCCGGCGACCGGAGGAACGGCCGGTACGACCGCACAGGCGTCCGGTGCGACCGGATGAGCGGTCTCCACCGCCGGAGAGGCGGGCCGTGGCACCGGAGGAAAGCCCGGAGTCACCCGAGGAGATGCCCGCCGTCACCGGGGACGGGTCAGTCCTCCGCCCCGTTCGAGGCGGTCGCCTTCTTGGCGGCGGTCTTCTTCGCCGTCGTCGTCTTCTTCGCCGTCGTCGTCTTCGCGGTCGTCGTCTTCTTCGCGGTCGTCGTCTTCTTCGCGGTCGTCGTCTTCTTCGCGGCGGTCGCCTTCTTGGCCGCCGTCTTCTTGACGGCCTTCTTCGCGGTCTTCTTGGCGGGGCCCTTCGCCCGCTTCTCGGCGAGCAGCTCGAAACCGCGCTCCGGGGTGATCTCCTCGACGCTGTCGCCGGAGCGCAGTGTCGCGTTGGTCTCCCCGTCGGTGACGTACGGGCCGAAGCGGCCGTCCTTCACCACGACCGGCTTCTCACTGACCGGGTCGGTGCCCAGCTCCTTCAACGGGGGCTTGGCCGCCGCCCGGCCACGCTGCTTGGGCTGGGCGTAGATCGCCAGTGCCTCCTCCAGCGTGATCGTGAAGAGCTGTTCCTCGGCCTGCAGCGACCGAGAGTCGGTGCCCTTCTTCAGATACGGCCCGTAGCGGCCGTTCTGGGCGGTGATCTCCTGGCCCTCGGCGTCCGTGCCGACCACGCGGGGCAGCGACATCAGCTTCAGCGCCTCGTCGAGGGTCACCGTGTCCAGGGACATCGACTTGAAGAGGGAGGCCGTGCGCGGCTTGACCGCGTTCTTTCCGGTCTTCGGGGTGCCCTCGGGCAGGATCTCCGTGACGTACGGGCCGTAGCGGCCGTCCTTGGCGACGATCGCGTGGCCGGTCCCCGGGTCGGTACCCAGCTCGAAGTCGCCGCTCGGCTTGGCGAGCAGCTCCTCGGCGAGCTCGACGGTCAGCTCGTCGGGCGCCAGGTCGTCCGGGATGTCCGCGCGCTGGTGCTCCTCGGTGTCCTTCTCGCCGCGCTCGATGTACGGGCCGTAGCGCCCGACGCGCAGCATGATGCCGCTGCCCACCGGGAACGACGACACCTCGCGCGCGTCGATCGCGCCCAGGTCGGTCACCAGCTCCTTGAGACCACCGAGGTGGTCCCCGTCGCCATTGCCCGCCTCGGCGGCGCCGCCGTTGTCCGTGCCCTCACCGAAGTAGAACCGCTTCAGCCACGGGACGGCGCGCGCCTCGCCCCGCGCGATGCGGTCGAGGTCGTCCTCCATCCGGGCCGTGAAGTCGTAGTCGACGAGCCGGCCGAAGTGCTTCTCCAGCAGGTTGACCACGGCGAAGGAGAGGAAGGACGGCACCAGGGCCGTGCCCTTCTTGAAGACGTAGCCCCGGTCGAGGATCGTGCCGATGATCGACGCGTACGTCGACGGGCGGCCGATCTCCCGCTCTTCCAGCTCCTTGACCAGCGACGCCTCGGTGTAGCGGGCCGGGGGCTTGGTGGCGTGCCCGTCGACCGCGATCTCCTCGGCGGTCAGGGCGTCGCCCTCGGTGACCTGCGGCAGCCTGCGCTCACGGTCGTCGAGCTCGGCGTTCGGGTCGTCGGCGCCTTCGACGTACGCCTTCAGGAAGCCGTGGAAGGTGATCGTCCTGCCGGACGCGCTGAACTCGACGTCCCGGCCGTCGGCCGCCGCGCCGCCGATCTTCACGGTGACGGAGTTGCCGGTGGCGTCCTTCATCTGCGAGGCGACGGTCCGCTTCCAGATCAGCTCGTACAGCTTGAACTGGTCGCCGGTCAGGCCGGTCTCGGCGGGCGTGCGGAAACGGTCCCCCGAGGGGCGGATCGCCTCGTGCGCCTCCTGCGCGTTCTTGACCTTGCCCGCGTAGGTGCGCGGCTGCGGGGGCAGGTAGTCGGCGCCGTACAGCTGAGTGACCTGGGCGCGGGCGGCGGCGACCGCCGTCTCGCTCAGGGTCGTCGAGTCCGTACGCATGTAGGTGATGTAGCCGTTCTCGTACAGCTTCTGCGCGACCTGCATGGTGGCCTTCGCGCCGAAGCCGAGCTTGCGGCTCGCCTCCTGCTGCAGTGTCGTCGTACGGAACGGGGCGTACGGCGAGCGGCGGTACGGCTTGGACTCGACGGAACGCACGGCGAACCGCGTGTTCTCCAGCGCGGCGGCGAGCGCACGGGCGTTCGCCTCGTCGAGGTGGAGGGTGCTCGCGCTCTTCAGCTGTCCCAGGGAGTCGAAGTCGCGGCCCTGCGCGACCCGCCGCCCGTCGACGGTCTGCAGGCGGGCGACCAGCGACGAGGGGTCCGACCGGTCACCCGCGCGACCCGATGGGGGTCCCCCCGCCGGAGCGAAGTCGGAGGTGGGGGAGAAGGTGCCCGTCAGGTCCCAGTACTCGGCAGAACGGAAAGCCCTGCGCTCGCGTTCCCGCTCCACCACGAGCCGGGTGGCGACGGACTGCACGCGGCCGGCGGACAGCCGGGGCATGACCTTCTTCCACAGGACCGGCGAGACCTCGTAGCCGTAGAGACGGTCGAGGATGCGGCGGGTCTCCTGGGCGTCGACCAGCTTCTGGTTGAGCTCGCGCGGGTTGGCGACTGCCTCGCGGATCGCGTCCTTGGTGATCTCGTGGAAGACCATCCGCTTGACCGGGATCTTCGGCTTCAGCACTTCCTGCAGGTGCCACGCGATGGCCTCGCCCTCGCGGTCCTCATCGGTGGCGAGGAAAAGTTCGTCGGACTCCTTGAGCAGGTCCTTGAGCTTCTTGACCTGGGCACGCTTGTCCGCGTTGACCACATAGATCGGCTGGAAGTCGTGGTCGACGTCCACACCGAGTCGGCGGACCTCGCCGGTGTACTTCTCCGGCACCTCCGCGGCACCGTTGGGAAGGTCGCGAATGTGCCCGACGCTCGCCTCGACGATGTAGCCGGGGCCGAGATAGCCCTTGATCGTCTTCGCCTTGGCAGGCGACTCGACGATGACGAGTCGGCGGCCGCCGTTCGCGGTCTCGCTGGTCGGGGACAACTTCGCTCTTCTCTCCGGTCGACGCTGGGGGCCTCCCCAGGCGGTCTCCCCCGGGTCGGGTCATGGTGACGCTGCGGAGTGTGACGGTACATCCCGCCCCCGTGTCAAACGGGAAAAGCCCGCAACGGCCACTCGAACGGTAACCCGACTACCACCGTTCCTGCCGCCCGGAGTGTCCAGACTGCGCCCGGCCTTATGCGGAGCGCGACCTACCGGTTACCGGGCGCGCCCCCGGCGCCGAACCCCTCACAGGCGGGTGAAACACCATGCGCCGAGGGCCAGGGCGATCACCGCGGCGACTCCGGCGACGGTGATCGATGCGATGGGGCTCACATCCTGGGCGACCGGACGGTGCTGCCGGGCGCGGGTCACCGTCCAGGCCAGCAACGCGGCCCCGAACAGGCAGAACACCATCCCCGCGAAGACCGCCGGTCCGCTCTCCATGATCGCCCGAGTCCCTCTTTCCGTCCGCTTTCCGTCCGCCGGTACCGGCCCGGCCGTGACGCTGCCACGCCTGGGCGGCGCACCGGCGAACCGGAGGTGAACGTGAGGGCTACGGGGTGCCGCGACTCGGCCGGAAGCGACCGGCGGCCTCGTTCAGGAAATTCCGGATCGCTGGGGAAGTGGCCGGCGAACGACCGGTACCGACGTGACGGATGTGACCCTTGAGGATGATGTGTCCCCTGGGACCGCCGGTCGCCGCACACACGCCCGGCTCAGCCCGCCGGCTCCAGGAAGCCCTGTTCCACCAGCAGCCGGATCTGGGCCGGCGTACGGTCGCGCAGCAGCACGGGGTCCTCGACGAGGAGCTGGGCGATGGCGTCCAGGATCCGGCCCGCGCTCATGGTGCCGTCGCACACACCCGCGAAGCCCGCGCCGATCGTGTCCACCCGGGTGGCCCGGCGCATCCCCCGGTTCTGCCGCAGGACGACATGCTCCGGGTCCTCCGCGCCGGGCAGCCCGACCTGCTCCTGCACGACCTCCGCGGCCAGCCGGAAGCGCGCCTCGAGCAGCGCCGCGTCATCGTGCGCACGCAGGTAGTCGAGCCGGTCGAAGTGGGCCCGGACCGTCTCGCCGAGCGGCTGCTCGACCGGGTGCGGCCACTCCTCCACGGTGACCGACTCCGCGGCGGCCCCCGACTTGCGCAGGGTGATCCAGCCGAAGCCGACCGCCTTCACCTTGCGGGCCTCGAACTCGTCCAGCCACGCGTCGTAGCGCGCCCGGTACTCGGCCGGGTCCCCACGGTGGTCGCCCGCGTCCCGCAGCCACAGCTCGGCGTACTGCGTGATGTCCTGCACCTCGCGCTGCACGATCCACGCGTCGCACCCTCGGGGCACCCATGAACCGAGTCTGTCCTGCCAGTCCTCCCCTTCGACGTGCTGCCAGTTGGCGAGGAACTGCGCGAACCCGCCCTCGCGCAGCCGTTCCCCCGCCTCCTGAACGATCGTGCGGCACAGATCGTCCCCGCCCATCCCGCCGTCGCGATAGGTGAGCCGCGCTCCCGGCGAGATCACGAAGGGCGGGTTGGACACGATCAGGTCGTACCTCTCGCCGTCCCGGACCGGCGTGAACAGCGACCCCTCCCGCAGGTCGGCGGCCGGGGCTCCCGACAGGGCCAGGGTGAGCGCGGTGATGTGCAGCGCACGCGGGTTCACGTCGGTGGCGGTCACGCGTGTGGCGTGCCGCGCGGCGTGCAGCGCCTGGATGCCGGAGCCGGTGCCGAGATCGAGCGCGGAGGCCACGGGCGTACGGACCGTGATGCCGGCCAGGGTCGTGGAGGCACCGCCGGCGCCGAGCACCACGCCCTCGTCCCGGCTGCCGATGCCACCGGCGCCGCCGACCGCGCAGCCGAGGTCGGACACGATGAACCAGTCCTCGCCGTCCGGCCCGCCGTACGGCCGGACGTCCACCGTGGCGGTGACCTCGTCCGCGCCGGCACGCGTCAGCCACCCGCTCTCCACACAGGTGCCGACGGGCAGTACGTCCGCCACGCGGGCGTGCGGCACGGGCTGCTGAAGCAGGAACAGCCGTACGAGCGTCTCCAGCGGGGTGTCCCCGCGGGTGGCCCGGAGGGCGGGGACGGTCTCGCTGCGGGCCAGCGCGGTATAGGCGGGGGCGCCGAGCAGTTCGAGCAGTCCGTCGGCGGTGAAGGAGGCTCCGAGCAGTGCTTCCCGCAGCCGGGCGGCGGCTTCGGGGCGGTCGGACGAGGGCAGGGGCGGCAGGCTGGCGTCACTCACGCCCCCATTGTGTCC
>NZ_NEUB01000643.1 GCF_002910825.1 Streptomyces sp. SM1
CGCCCCGGAGAAGCCGGGTCGGGTACGCGCCCCGGAGAAGCCGGGTCGGGCACGCGCCCCGGAGCCGGACCGGGCGCGCGCCCCGAGGCCGAGCCGCCGACGGCTCCGTAGTCCATTCCCGCCCGTACGGAGTCCGGGGCGACGGCGCCCCGTCCCGCTCGATTTCGTGAGATAGGAGGAACGGGCCGGTGGCCGGTCAGCCGGACACCACCGACCCGACACCCATCATGCAGACCACCGACAACAGCCTCAGCTGGCTCCTGCACAGTCTCCTGGAGCAGACCCCCGGCGCACGGCACGCCCTGGTCCTGTCCCGCGACGGCCTGAAGCTCTGCTGGAGCGAGCACCTGACGCTCGACCGGGCCGACCAGCTGGCGGCGATCTGCTCCGGCATCCAGGCCCTCGCCCAGGGCGCCTCCGTGGAGTTCGGCGACGGCACCGGCGGCGTCCGGCAGTCGATGACCGAGTTCCACGGCGGCCTGCTGTTCATCGTGGAGGCCGGTGCGGGGGCACACCTCGCCGTCATCGCCGGGGAGGACGCCGACCCCGGCGTCGTCGGCCACCAGATGACCGAGCTGGTCGAGCAGATCGGCGAGCACCTGCGGGCGGAACCGCGGGACCAGGCAGCGGTGAGCGGCGCCTCGTGACGCGTAAACCCGTCGACACGGGGGACCCCGACCGGCTCTACACCGTCACCGGCGGACGCAGCCGCGCCGACGAGCCCTTCGACCTGGTCACCCTCATCGTCAGCGAGTCCGGACCGGTGCCGGGGATGCAGTCGGAGCACGCCAGGATCCTGGAACTGTGCTGGCACCCCACCGCCCTCGTCGAGATCGCCGCGGAACTCGGGCTGCCGGTCATGGTGGTGCGGATCCTGCTCGGCGACCTGCTGGACACGGGCCGCATCACCGCCCGCCACCCGCGCGCGGCACCGTCCGTCGCCGCCATGCCCGATTCCGCTCTACTCCAAGAGGTGCTCCATGGGCTCCGCAACCTCTGAGCTGCCCTCCCACCGCACACCGCTGAACGACACCGCAGAGACCGGTCTGAAGATCGTCGTCGTCGGCGGGTTCGGCGTCGGCAAGACGACTCTGGTCCGCTCCGTGAGCGAGATACGGCCGCTCAACACCGAAGAGGTGATGACCCAGGCGGGCGTGGGAGTCGACGAGACCAGCGCGGTGGCGGCGAAGACCACCACGACGGTCGCGTTCGACTTCGGGCGGATCAGCCTCAACGACCGCATGGTCCTGTACTTGTTCGGGGCGCCCGGCCAGGAGCGCTTCTGGTTCCTGTGGGACCGGCTGTTCTCCGGCACCCTGGGCGCCGTCGTCCTCGTCGACACCCGCCGGATGGACGACTCCTGGTACGCGATAGACAGGCTGGAGCACCACCGCACGCCCTTCGTGGTGGCCGTGAACCGGTTCGACGAGGACACCGACCGCTACTCCCTGGACGAGATCCGCCAGGCGCTCGCCCTGCCCGCACACGTGCCGATGGTCGACTGCGACGCGCGGGTCCGCCGGTCCGGCAAGGACGTGCTGATCACCCTCGTCAACCACCTGCACGCCATGGCCATCGCCCAGGAGGCGACACTGTGACCGACCCCGGCTACCCCTCCGCGCCCCCCGCGCCCCCGGGCTGTCCCGCGCACGCCGGCGCGGTACGCCTGGGAGGGCTCGAGTACCAGCAGACGCCGTCGCAGCTCTACCGCGCGCTGCGCCGGGAACACGGCTCGGTCGCACCGGTGCTGCTCGACGGCGACATCCCCGCCTGGCTGGTCCTCGGCTACTCCGAGCTGACGTATGTGACCAGCCACGACGAGCTGTTCGCGCGCGACTCGCGCCGCTGGAACCAGTGGGAGAACATCCCGCCGGACTGGCCGCTGATGCCCTTCGTCGGATACCAGCCGTCGGTGCTGTTCACCGAGGGCGAGGACCACCGGCGGCGGGCCGGAGTGATCACCCAGGCGCTGGAGGGCGTCGACCAGTTCGAGCTGTCCCACGACTGCCGGCTGATCGCCGACGACCTCATCGCCCGGTTCTCCGGCAGCGGCCAGGCGGAGCTGATGGCGGACTTCGTGCACGCTCTGCCCATGCGCGCCGTGGTGCAGATGTGCGGGATGCCGACCTCGGGCGAGGACACCCGCCGGCTCGTCGACGACCTGCGGATCTCCCTGGACGCGGGGGAGGGCGACGACCCGGTGGCCGCGTACGGCAGGGTGGGGGAGCGGCTGCGCCGGCTGGTGAAGGACAAGCGGGCCGCCCCCGGCCCGGACGTCACCTCGCGCATGCTGACGGACCCGGCCGGCCTGACCGACGAGGAGATCGTCCAGGACCTGATCTCCGTGATCGCGGCGGCGCAGCAGCCGACCGCGAACTGGATCTGCAACACGCTGCGTCTGCTGCTGACGGACGAGCGGTTCGCCGTGAACGTGTCGGGCGGCAGGCTGAGCGTCGGCGAGGCGCTCAACGAGGTGCTGTGGCTGGACACACCGACGCAGAACTTCATCGGGCGGTGGGCCGTACGGGACGTCCGGCTGGGCGGCCGGCAGATCAGGGCCGGTGACTGCCTGGTCCTGGGGCTGGCCGCGGCCAACACCGACCCGCAGATCTGGCCCGAGGGACACGTGGGCGCGGAGAACGCCGCGCACCTGTCGTTCAGCAACGGCGAACACCGCTGCCCCTACCCGGCTCCGCTGCTGGCGGACGTGATGGCGCGGACGGCGGTCGAGACACTGCTGGAACAGCTGCCCGACCTGGTGCTGGCGGCGGAGCCGGAGGAGCTGAGCTGGCGTCCGTCGATCTGGATGCGCGGCCTCGACGCACTGCCGGTGCGGTTCACGCCGGTGATGCAGTAGCGCGCCCTTCCGGCTCCCTCGGCAAGGCCCGGCCCGCAACGCGGTCCGGTGTGGTCCGGGGCCGACCGGTTACGGGCAGCCGGCTGGGAGCGGCCCGTACGGGGATCACCACCGTACGGGCCGGAGCGCCCGCGTGGACCGCCGGCCGGGTCAGCCGCTCACGGGGGTGAAGCGCACGGGGAGGCGCTGGGGTCCGCGCGTGAACACGCCCTGCTCGGCCGGCTCGAACCCGTCGGCGAGCCGCATGTCCGGCATGGCGTCGAGGAGCTGACCGACGCCCACCTCCACCTCCGCCTTGGCCAGCAGCGCGCCGACGCAGAAGTGCCGGCCGAGCGCGAAGGCGAGATGGTCCGCGGCGGCGGAGAACGCGGTCGTGGTGGTGAGGTCGTCGCGGAGGATGTCGAAGCGGTCGGGGTCGCGGTAGCGGCTCTCGTCGCGGTTGGCGGCACCTATCAGACAGGTGACGGTGGCTCCGGCGGGTATGGTTCCGCCGCTGAGCTTCACCTCCGTCGCGGACTGCCGCATGATCATGTGGACGGGCGGGGTGAACCGCAGAGTCTCGGCGAAGGCCCGCGGTATCAGGGAGCGGTCCGCGCGGACGGCGGCGAGCTGTTCGGGGTGGAGCAGCAGGTTGGCGAAGATGCCCGCGATGGCCTTGTCGGTGGTCTCCCCGCCGGCGGCGAGCAGCAGACTGCAGAACGCCTTGACGTCCTCGTCGCTCATCCGCACCCCGTCGACCTCGGCGGCGCACAGCGCGGACAGCAGGTCGTCGCCGGGGGTGTCACGCCGTTCCCGGATGATCGGCAGCATGTACTCGGCGAACTCCACCCGCGTCCGCTCGCCCGCCGCCGTCACCCCGGGGTCGCCCGACAGGTTCCCGAGGAACGCGATGACGGCCGTGTACCAGCGGTGGAAGCGGTCGTGATCGCCCTTGTCCAGCCCCAGCATGTCGGCGATGACGTTGACCGGGAAGCGGGTGGCGTAGTCGGCGACCAGGTCGGCGGATCCGGTGTGCCGGAAGCCGTCGACCAGCTCGCGCGAGTTGCGCTCGATGACCGGCAGGAACTTCTGCTCCAGCTCGCTGCCGCGGAAGGCGGGCGCGACGAGCGCCCGGCGCACGGCGTGCTCCCGCCCGCTGAGCTGGAGGATCGTCTTGCCGTGCACGGGCTCGATCTGCCAGGCGTAGTTGTCGGTGGTGAACTCCCCGGCCTTGTCCTTGAAGACGCGCTCGACGTCCTCGTACCGCGAGACGACGTAGCTCTGGGTGGCCTCGTGCCAGATGAGGGGCGCGGTGTCGCGCATGACGCGGTAGGCGGGATAAGGGTCGGCGGCGAACTCGGGCGAGAGGATGTCGGGCACCTGCTGGGCGGTGGACATGGGGCTCCCTGTGCTCGTCATGTGGTGTACCGCACAAGGTTATTGATCAACCATCAGGTACGACAGGGTGCCGGGTGACCGACCGGCGGGGGAGCGGGTATCGGCTGAATATCGCCCCTGGCGCGCCTGCTGCACAGGAGAGCCCTGCCGTCCGAAAGGAACCGGCAGGGCTCTCGCGACCGTACGAGTGTCAGACTCTCTGCTCCGAGGAGGCCGGCCCGACGAACCCCGCCCACGCGTCGCGCGAGACCGTGAGGACGGGCCCGGCGGCGGCCTTGGAGTCCCGGACGTGCACACCTGCCGTACCGGTTGCGACCTCCACACAATCGCCGCCCTCGGTTCCGCTGTAGCTGCTCTTGAACCAGGCGAGGTGGGAGGCGACAGTTGAGGATTCAGCGTTGTTCATAGCGATCCCAGCACCCCTTCGATGATCTCCAGTGACTCTCGTGGCGAGAGAGCCTGTGATCGGATGATCCCATAGCGCGCGTGTGCGAGAGTCGCTTGTTCGGGGTCGGTCTGCAAGGAACCAATGCCTTGCGCTTCGGCGTACACGAACCTCTTGCCGTCCTTGCGTGTGACAACAGTGAACGGCCCGTTCACGCCCGCGTTGTCCTCGGCTCCGACCGGCATGAGTTGGATCTCGACGTTACGCATCTGACCGGCCAGGAGCAGGTGCTCCAATTGTCCTCGGAGGACGTCCGCCCCGCCGTACGGACGCCGTAGTACCGACTCATCCATGACGAAGCTCAACAGCGGTGAGGGGGTCCGGTCGAAGATGTCCTGCCGGGCCAACCGGGCCGCGACCCGTTGTTCGGTGGTCTCCTGGTCCAGGGGCGGGCGCCGCATCGCAAGCACTGCCCGCATGTAATTCTCGGTCTGGAGCAGCCCCTTGACGACAAGCGTGTCGTAGGCGAGCAGCTCAATGGCCTCCTTCTCCAAGGTCGCCATCCCCTGAAAGAACACCGGATACTGAGCCCGCTCCACCTCCTCCTTCCACACGCACAGCAGCCCACCCGCCCCCAACACCTCATCCGCCCGCTCGATCGTCGGGGGCGACGGAATCCTCCGCCCCTGCTCGAACGACGCGACCGTGGCCGCCGAGTACCCGATCCGGCTCCCGAACTCCGCCCGGTCCAGCCCCTCCCGCAGCCGCAGCGTCTTCAGGGTCTGCCCGAACGCGGCGATCACACCCTTCCCACCGCCGTCCTCGGGACGGCACACACCGCCCCCACCGTCGTCGCTCTCCCACCCGTCCCCGACGCTCACGACCGTTCCGCCGTCCCCGCCGCCCGCCAGGGTGTCCGCACCCGTACGCCTCGTCACGGACCACCGCCTTTTCCGGCCCAACGCGCCCGCCGGGGACGACGTCACGCCGCACGCTTCGTCCTCGCGCCGACATGTCGCGTACAGCAGCCCGCGTCGGTGCGTCACCACTGGTCACGCTACGCGACCAACGGGACCGTAGTCGGCATGCTGAACAACCCCGCCGGCCTCACCGGCCCCGGCCGACTCGCCACCCCCACATCCGACTTGGGCACCACCCCACCCGCACCTGCGCCGGCGACCCGCACCTTCGCGATGCGCTTCACCTCCACCCCGCGCGGAGCCCGCCTCGCCCGCCACCTGGTGGCCGTCCGCCTGGACGCCTGGGGCGTCCCGTACGGCACCGACGACCACGACGCGATCGTGCTGATCACCGCCGAGCTGACCGCGAACGCCGTGCTGCACGGCACCGTCCCCGGCCGGGACTTCCACCTCCGCCTCGCACTCCTCCCCGCCGGACCGCGCCCCGCCACCGTCCGCATCGATGTCACCGACACCCGGGGTGAACGAGTCCCGCCCCGACCGGGCGCCCTCCAGCCTGAGGTCCCCGCCGTCGACGAAACCGGCCGGGGCCTCCTCCTGGTCACCGCGCTCGCCACCAGCTGGGACTGGCACCCACGCCCGGACGGCCCGGGCAAGACGGTCTGGGCGGAGCATGAGATCACGGCTGGACGGGTGGCCTCGTGATCACGGGCACTGGACGGGTACGTATCCGTACCCGTACTCTGATCGTCCGGTACGAAGGAGGCATCATGTCCGACGCCAACGTCCGCATCCCCGCCGAGGCCCGAGACAGGCTCGCCCGGATAGCTTCTTCCGAAGGCATGTCCCTGCGGGGTTACCTCTCGCACCTTGCGGAGACGCTGCTCACCCCCGAGGAGCGTGCGGAGAGGGCCGAGCAGGCCCGCGCCGCCCTGCGCGAGTGGAACGGCTACGACCCGAGCGCGAGCGAACGGGCGGGTCTCGACGCGGAGCTGGACCGGCGGTTGAGTGAGGCGGGCGCCAGGTGACCGCCGAACCCCTGCACATCGTCCTCGACGACACCGCGATGGTCGCGGCCGGGAAGGGCAACGCGCTCGCCTCCCGGCTGATCCACCGCGCCCACGCCGAGGCGGGCTGGTTCCTCTACGCCCCTGCCTGCGCCCTGGTCTCGGCCGACCGCGTACGGCCGGGCACGGCGGAGCACTTCGCGGCGCTCCCTGGCATCACCGTCCTGGAACTGGACCTGCCCGCCGCGCTCGCCGTGGCCCGTGAGACCTCCTGGGCCCCGGCCCACACCCGGTACGCCGCCGAGCCGACGGCGGAGCGGCCGAACGGTGCGGTCATCGCCACAACGGCACCCGAAACGTGGAAGGGACGGTCCGTACGCCTCATCGACCTCGGCCCCTGACCGCTCGCACCCCCGATACCGTGCACCACATGCACATGGAGACGACCGCGCGTGAGTTCACCCGGAACGCCTCGAAGTACCTTGCCGCCGCCGAGCGCGGCGAGCGGATCACGGTGACCAGGAACGGGCGGCCGGTCGCCGTACTGTCGCCGGTCACGGAGAAGCCCGTACTCGATCACCCCACGGAGCCGATGGGCGACGGCGATATCCCCGTGTTCCACAGCGGCGCCAGAACCTCCTGACCTGGCTGGCCGCGTCTCCGGCGCGAGGCGTGCGCCGGATATGAGGGACCGTACGCATCGGCACCATGCACCGGTTCAAGGGACTGGAGTTCCAGCGGGTGTTCCTCACGTCGGTCGGGGACGGCCGGGTGCCGCACCAGCGCATCGAGCAGTACCGGGTCACGAACCCGGACCGGTACCGGCAGGAGGAACGACGCGCCCGCTCCCTGGTGCCCACGAGGTGTCGGTGAACGCCGGGCCGCGGAAAATGGGCTGAACCGAGAGTTTCCGGCCGGTAGGTTTCCTGGTGTTCGAAGGGGGAGCCGACATGGCGAAGCTGAACCAGATCATCGCGGTCGAGAAGGGTGTCAAGAGCAAGTCGCTCCAGGACATCACCGCAGCGCACCACAGGGTGCAGAAGCCGGCGCTGCTGGCCGGGATCTCGCGTACGTACCAGCCGAAGGACGAGGAGGGTGAGCAGCTGCCGCCCGAGTCGACGCGGGTGCAGGTGCAGGGCGAGGACGTGCTGCGGGAGATGGCCGCGTCGCTGACCCGGCTGTTCGACGTGACCGCGACCAAGGACTGGGCGAACTGCGCGGCCCGCGCGGACGTGACCGTCGACGGGCGGACCGTCGTCGCCGATGTGCCGGTCAGCTTCGCCTTCACCCACCCGACATGGCCGCAGGCGGCCCACGACCTGGCACGGCGCCGACGGGACGGAGGAGAGGACGTGGGTGTCACGCCCCGGACGCGGACGACATGATCTCGCCGCGGCATGCTGGAATCGCCATGCGGCCTGGGGTGTTGGTCACGGCATGACACAACGACCGGGCCCTCGACCTCTCTCCGACGAGGCCCTCTCCGACCTCCTCGGCAAGCAGCGGTTCGGCACGCTCGCCACCGTCAAGCGCAGTGGCCATCTGACGACCATGGTCTACAGCTGGGACCCCGACGCCCGTATCGTGCGGTTCTCGACGACGGCCGACCGGATCAAGGTGGTGCACCTACGGCACGACCCCCGGGCGGCGCTGCATGTGCAGGGCGGCGACGTGTGGTCGTACGCCGTCGCGGAGGGCGAGGCCGAGGCTTCCGGGATCACCGCGGTCCCCGGTGACGCCGTCGGACGGGAGCTCCTCGGGATGATCCCGGAATCCGCGCGGCCGGAGGACGAGGACGCGTTCCTGGAGGAACTGGTCGCCGAACGCAGGATGGTCATCCGGCTGAAGGTGGACCGGCTGTACGGGACGGCCCTCGACATCGACGGAGAGGGTCCCGAAGTCGCGTCGGGGTGCCCGTGCCGCTGAGGGCGGTCGCCCTGTGGCTTGCGTTCGCGCGCGCTCGAAGTCCTAGCGTTCCTGGCCATGGACACCACACGCACACTGGGCCGCAGCGGTATCGAGGTCAGCGCCGTCGGGTTCGGCTGCTGGGCGATCGGCGGCGAATGGCAGGACCCCGGCGGACAGCCCCTGGGGTGGGGCACGGTGGACGACCAGGAGTCGGTACGGGCGATCCGGCGCGCCCTCGACCTGGGCGTCACCTTCTTCGACACCGCCGACGTCTACGGCACCGGGCACAGTGAGGAGGTGCTGGGCCGGGCGCTCGGCCGCCGCCGGGACGAGGTCGTCGTCGCCACCAAGTGGGGCAACCTCTTCGACCCGGACACCCGCACCCTCACCGGCGGCGACGACTCCCCGGAACACCTCCGCCGCGCCCTGACCGCCTCACTGCGCCGGCTCGGCACCGAGTACATCGACCTCTACCAACTCCACCTCGCCGAAGCCGGCATGGGACGGGCGGCCCGGCTGCGGGACGCCTGCGAGGACCTGGTGACCCAGGGGCTCATCCGGTCGTACGCCTGGAGCACCGACGACCCGGAGCGGGCCGCCGTGTTCGCGAGGGGGCCGCACTGCACCGCCGTGCAGCACGCGCTGAACGTGCTCGCCGACGCGCCGGAGATGCTCCGGCTCTGCGAGGAGGCCGATCTCGCCTCCGTCAACCGCAGTCCGCTCGCGATGGGCCTGCTCACCGGGAAGCACGCCGGGCGGGGAACGCTCCCGGAGGGGGACATCCGCAGCCGGCCACCCGCCTGGCTGCGAGGGTTCGGTGCGGGGTCGGGCGCGGACCCGGAGTGGCTCGCGCGGGTCGAGGCGTTGCGGGACGTCCTCACCAGTGAGGGGCGCACCCTCGCCCAGGGTGCCCTCGCCTGGCTGTGGGCGCGCAGTCCGCGCACCGTGCCGATCCCCGGCTTCCGGTCGGTCGCCCAGGCGGAGGAGAACGCCGGGGCGCTGGAGAAGGGCGCGCTCACGGGCGAGCAGATGACCGAGGTGGAGCGCGTTCTCGCCTCCGGGTAGAGGCCGGGCGGTGAGTGGGCGCCCGGTCCGGCCACACCTGCGACGGAACCGCTCGGTCACTCCTGGCGGAGACTCCGTCGGCCCGGTCCCCGGGACCGGCTGCTTCCACGGCGGGACGCTGGTTCGTGTCCCTGCTGTGCGAGGACCCCTCCGTCCGGCCGCTGCCTGTCAGTAGCAACGCCGTCGGCGTGGATGTCGGCCTGGACCACCTGCTGACCCTCTCGACCGGGGAGAAGATCGCCAACCCTCGGCACGAGCGCAAGGACCGGGCCCGTCTCGCGAAGGCTCAGCGGCAGCTCGCCCGTAGGGCCAGGGGTGACGGGGCGAACCGGGCCAAGGCCCGCCGGAAGGTCGCCCGTGTGCACGCCCGCATCACTGACCGCAGGCGTGATCACCTGCACAAACTCACCACTCGGCTCGTTCGTGAGAACCAAACGATCGTGATCGAGGACCTGACCGTCCGGAACATGATGAAGAACGGCAGGCTGGCCAGGGCCATCAGCGATGCGGCCTGGTCGGAGTTCCGCAGCATGCTGGAGTACAAGGCGCAGTGGTACGGCCGCGAAGTGATCGCGGTCGACCGCTTCTTCCCCTCCTCCAGGCTGTGCTCGACCTGCGGCGCCTTGCAGGGCAGGATGCCGCTGAACGTCCGTACGTGGACGTGTGACTGTGGAATGACCCACGACCGCGATGTGAACGCGGCGAAGAGCCTTCTGGCCGTCGGGCTGACGGCATCTGTCTGTGGAGCTGGTGTAAGACCTCAACGGAGTACTCCGGGCGGGCGGTCGGCGGTGAAGCAGAAACCCCAGCGG
>NZ_NEUB01000644.1 GCF_002910825.1 Streptomyces sp. SM1
GCGCGTTCCTGGGGGCGTTCGACGTCCTGCGTGCGGTGCTCGCCGTGGTGGCGGCCGTCGCCGTCGCCGAACTGCTGCTGCGGCACTGTGTCCGCCGTTTCGGCGGGGTCACCGGCGATGTGTTCGGCGGGCTCGCGGAGACGGCCGCGACGACCGCGCTCGTCGTGTCCTCGCTCGGCTGAGAGCCCACCGGGACCGGACGGTCACGGCCGGGTGAGGACCGCGGTGAGCGCCGTGCCCGCCCCGCTCGCCAGCGCCAGGAACGCCAGGGCGACGCAACGTGCCCGGAGCCGCCGGTAGCGGGTCTCGTACTCGGCGCGCAGTTCGGTGGCCCGGTCGCAGATCCGTACCAGGGCGGCCCGGGAGGCGGCGATCCGGTCGGCCCGGTAGACGCGCTCCACCTCTTCGCGCTGCGCGGTGGTCAGCCACGGCAGTTCCCCGGTGAACCGGTCGGCCCGCCGCCGGGCCTCCTCGACCTCTGCGGCCCACAGGAGGTGGCCCTCGAGCCGGGTCAGACCGGGGTCGCTGTCCCGACGGGGGTTCACGCGCTCCTCCTCGCTCCGGGCCGCGGTCTCATCGCTGCTTGTCACCTGGAGCGACGGTCACGGAGGCCTGGGGATGGTTCTCCAGGTCGTCGATCGCGGCGACGTCCGGGTGGTGCAGGTCGAACGCCGGGGATTCGCTGCGGATCTTCGGCAGGGTGAGGAAGTTGTGCCGCGGGGGCGGGCAGGAGGTCGCCCACTCCAGCGAACGGCCGTAGCCCCAGGGGTCGTCGACATCGACCGGCTTGCCGTACTTGGCGGTCTTCCAGATGTTGTAGAAGAACGGCAGGAGGGACAGCCCGAGCAGGAACGAGGCGATCGTGGAGACCGTGTTCAGCGCGGTGAAGCCGTCGGCGGCGAGGTAGTCCGGGTACCGGCGCGGCATGCCCTCGACACCCAGCCAGTGCTGGACGAGGAAGGTGCCGTGGAAGCCGGTGAAGAGCGTCCAGAACGTGATCTTGCCGAGACGCTCGTCGAGCATCTTGCCGGTGAACTTCGGCCACCAGAAGTAGAAGCCGGCGAACATCGCGAAGACGACCGTCCCGAAGACGGTGTAGTGGAAGTGCGCCACCACGAAGTACGAGTCCGTGACGTGGAAGTCCAGCGGCGGCGAGGCCAGGACGACGCCGGTCAGACCACCGAAGAGGAAGGTGACCAGGAAGCCGATCGACCAGAGCATCGGGGTCTCGAAGCTCAGGGACCCCTTCCACATCGTGCCGATCCAGTTGAAGAACTTCACACCGGTCGGCACCGCGATCAGGAAGGACATGAAGGAGAAGAACGGCAGCAGTACGCCGCCCGTCGCGTACATGTGGTGCGCCCACACCGTCGCCGACAGGCCGGCGATCGCGATCGTCGCGGCGATCAGACCCATGTAGCCGAAGATCGGCTTGCGGGAGAAGACCGGGATGATCTCGGAGACGATGCCGAAGAACGGCAGCGCGATGATGTACACCTCCGGATGGCCGAAGAACCAGAACATGTGCTGCCACAGGAGAGGGCCGCCGTTGGCCGCGTCGTAGATGTGCGCCCCGAACGTGCGGTCCGCCATCAGCGCGAGCAGCGCGGCCGCCAGGACCGGGAAGGCGAGCAGGACCAGCACACCGGTCAGCAGCACGTTCCAGGTGAAGATCGGCATGCGGAACATCGTCATGCCGGGAGCGCGCATGCAGATGATCGTGGTGATGAAGTTGACCGAGCCGAGGATCGTGCCGAAGCCGGAGAAGGCCAGACCCATGATCCACAGGTCACCGCCCAAGCCCGGTGACCGGACCACGTCCGACAGCGGGGTGTAGGCGAACCAGCCGAAGCTCGCCGCGCCGTCCGGGGTGAGGAAACCGCCCACCGCGATCAGCGAGCCGAACAGGTACAGCCAGTAGGCGAACATGTTCAGCCGCGGGAACGCCACGTCGGGCGCGCCGATCTGCAGCGGCATGATCCAGTTGGCGAAACCGGCGAACAGCGGCGTCGCGAACATCAGCAGCATGATCGTGCCGTGCATCGTGAACGCCTGGTTGAACTGCTCGTTCGACACGATCTGCAGACCCGGCCGGGCCAGCTCGGCGCGCATCAC
>NZ_NEUB01000645.1 GCF_002910825.1 Streptomyces sp. SM1
TCCGTGCCCCCGCCGCCACGCGCCTCCGCCCGTTTCCCCGACACCCCGCCGTCCGTGGGCCGGCCCCCGCACGCTCCCCGAGGCGCAGACCGGGCCCCGCGGCCCCCTGCTGCCCCACCCACCACACCACCGTCGGTCCCCGGCCCTCCACCCGCCACGGACGGGAACCCGCACACCCCGTCGTCGGCCCGTCGTACGCCGTGGCCTCCGGCCGCTCCGCCCCCTGTACCGCCGTCGGCTCCCGATGCGTCGTCGTCCGTGGGCGGGGGTGAGTCGTCCTCGGAGGCTCCTTCGTCCGTGGGCCGGATGTCGTGGTCCTCCGATGCTCCGCCGGTCGTACCGCCGTCGGCCCCCGATGCGTCGTCGTCCGTGGGCGGGGGTGAGTCGTCCTCGGAGGCTCCTTCGTCCGTGGGCCGGATGTCGTGGTCCTCCGATGCTCCGCCGGTCGTACCGCCGTCGGCTCCCGATGCGTCGTCGTCCGTGGGCGGGGGTGAGTC
>NZ_NEUB01000646.1 GCF_002910825.1 Streptomyces sp. SM1
GCAGCGCGCCCCGGAACTTCTCCCCCGCCTCCTCGCCCCGCCTGCTCCTGACGTCCCGTTCGCCGGGCTGCTCGGGCAGCGGCACGACCTTCGTGGCGTCCGCCGGCTCCTGGTCGGCCGCCTTGGGCCCGGGCGCGTTGACGACCGCGTTCAGCATGGCCCGGGCTCCGCTGACGTCGAGCCGCTGGGCGGGGTCCTTGGTGAGCAGCCCGTAGATGACGTCCCGGAGCGGTCCCGCGTTCCTGGGCTCCTCGAGCGGTTCGGTCATCACCGCCGTGAGCGTCGCGATGGCGGAGCCCTTGTCGTACGGGGGTGTGCCCTCCACCGCCGCGTAGAGCAGCCCGCCGAGCGACCAGAGGTCCGCCGCCGGCCCGGGCTTGTGCCCACGCGCCCGCTCCGGGGAGATGTACGAGGGAGCGCCGACCAGCATGCCCGTGGAGGTGATGGACGGGTCGCCCTCGACCTGGGCGATGCCGAAGTCGGTGAGCACGACCCGGCCGTCCTCGGCGATCAGCACGTTCGACGGCTTCACGTCACGGTGCAGGATGCCCTCCCGGTGCGCGGAGCGCAGCACGTCGAGCACGGCGAGCCCGACCTCGGCGGCACGCCCCGGCTCCAGCAGGCCGTCCTCCCGGATGACCTCGGCGAGCGACTTGCCCTCGACGAGTTCCATGACGATCCAGGGGCGGTCGTCCTCCTGCACCACGTCGAAGACGGTCACGGCACTGTTGTTGCGGATCCGCGCGATCGCCTTGGCCTCGCGCAGCGTCCGGGTGATCAGCCGCCGCTTCTCCTCCTCGTCGATGCTCGACGGGAAGCGGAGCTCCTTGACGGCGACGGTTCTCCCCAGGGTCTCGTCCTGGGCACGCCACACCGTCCCCATGCCGCCGCGGCCGAGCACGTCTCCCAGCCGGTACCGCCCGGCGAGGAGACGTGCGCTCTTGTCCTGACGGGATGTCCCCGCCCGCTCCGCCTCCGACATGCGTCCCCTCATGCAACCCGCCCTGACAGAGCCTTCATTGTCCCTCACCCGACAAGTGGCCGACGCCCAGGGTGCCTCTGTCCGCCCTGCGGACCCGGCGCGCGGGCAGCCCGGGTGAAGGACCCGCTCCCCGGCCCTGCATGATGTGCTCCGACAAGGAAGGACCCGGGATGCCGCCGCTTCGGAGCCTACTGGCTGTTCCCGTGTCGCTGGCCCTGCTCGCCCCGGCCGCCTCCCCCGCCCCGGCGGCCCCGGCCGTCGACGCGCTCCTTCCGCTGCTGGTCACCCGGGGTGGCGCCCCGGCCGCGGCACTGCTGGCCTCGGAGGAAACGGGCCCGCGCTATGCCCACGCCGGCCCGGGCATCGGGCGTGCCGACCACTTCCGCGCCGGCAGCGTCACCAAGACGTTCATCGCCGTCGTCGTCCTGCAACTCGCCGACGAGGGCCGCCTGTCGCTGTCCGACACCGTGGAAGAACATCTGCCCGGTCTGGTGCGGGGAGCGGGCAACGACGGCCGCGCGCTGACCCTGCGTTCCCTGCTCACTCACACCAGCGGCCTCCCCGACTTCGCCGCGGACACCCGGGGCACCCTCCCGGTGGCACCTCTTCAAGCCGTACGTATCGCACTCACCCACCCTCCGGCCGAACGCGGCCGATTCCTCTACTCGAACACCAACTACGTTCTGCTCGGCCTGGTCGTCGAACAGGTCGCCGGCCACTCCTACGCCGACGAGACCGAGCACCGCGTCATCGCTCCACTGGGCCTGACAGGCACCTCCTTTCCGGGCTCCCGCACCTCTCTGCCGCGGCCGCACGGCCGCTCGTACGCCGCCGACGGAACCGACGTCACCCTGCTCGACCCGCGGGTGGCGGGTGCCGCGGGCGAGGTGGTGACCACGCTCGCCGATCTGGACCGCTTCTACTCGGCCCTGCTCGGTGGTCGGCTGCTGCCCCCGCACCGGCTGCGGGAGATGCTCGACACCCGTGCCGCGCACGGCTCGTACGGCATGGGGCTGTTTCCCGTGACGCTTCCGTGCGGCACCACCGTGTGGGGGCACAACGGGCGTATCTCCGGCAGCTACGTGCGCACCGCGGCCACCGTCGACGGCCGGCGTGTCCTCACCTTCCGGGTGAACACCGACGCGATAGCGGACCCCGGTCTCGGACCCGCGCTGCTCGCGGCCGAGTTCTGCCCTCGCACCCGGTAGAACGGCCGGGCCCCGAACAGAGATCCCGGGTCCAGCCACCCGTTCGAGTGATTCGGGACGCCGCCGGCCGTCTCGCGGGACGGCTACCGCCGGCCGTCTCGCGGGACGGCTACCGCGGGACGGCTACCGCGGGACGGCTACCGCGGGACGGCTACCGCGGCACGATGTCCGGCGCGCCCAGGCGCGCGGCGTCCGCGGTCAGATCGTCGGGCTGCCGCTGCGACTCCCGTTCGGCCTCCACCCGCTTCTCGTAGTGCTGCACCTCGCGCTCGATCTGCCCCTCGTCCCAGCCCAGCACCGGCGCCATCAGCTCGGCGGCCTCCCGTGCGGACCGGGTGCCCCGGTCGAACGTCTCGATCGAGATGCGGGTGCGCCGGGTCAGCGCGTCGTCGAGATGCCGGGCCCCTTCGTGCGAGGCGGCGTAGGTGATCTCGGCGCGAAGATAGTCGTCGGCCGCCCGCAGCGGCTCGCCCAGCGAGGGGTCGGCGGCGATGAGGTCCAGAACCTCCTCCGCCATCGTCCCGTACCGCTGGAGCAGGTGCTCCACCCGCACCGGGTGCAGTCCGGTACGGGCCGCCGTCCTCGCCCGCGCGTTCCACAGCGCGTGGTAGCCCTCGGCGCCCACCAGCGGTGTGTCCTCGGTGACGCAGGCGGCGACGCGCACGTCGAGCCCGTGCACCGCCGCGTCCACCGCGTCCTTGGCCATCACCCGGTACGTCGTGTACTTGCCGCCCGCCACCACGACCAGTCCGGGCACGGGGTGGGCCACGGTGTGCTCGCGGGACAGCTTGCTGGTGGCGTCCGACTCGCCGGAGAGCAGCGGCCGCAGGCCGGCGAACACGCCCTCGACGTCGTCCCGGGTCAGCGGCACCGCGAGCACCGAGTTCACGTGCTCGAGCAGATAGTCGATGTCGGCGCTGGACGCGGCCGGGTGCGCCTTGTCCAGGTCCCAGTCGGTGTCCGTGGTGCCGACGATCCAGTGCCTGCCCCAGGGAATGACGAACAGGACGGACTTCTCGGTGCGCAGGATGAGCCCGGTCGTGGAGTGGATGCGGTCCTTGGGGACGACCAGGTGGATGCCCTTGGAGGCCCGGACGTGGAACTGTCCGCGCTCCCCGACCATCGCCTGGGTGTCGTCGGTCCACACACCGGTCGCGTTGACGACCTGCTTGGCGCGGACCTCGTACGAGCCGCCCCCCGCCACGTCCTGCACCCGGGCACCGACGACGCGTTCGCCCTCGCGCAGGAACCCGGTCACCCGGGCACGGTTCGCGGTCTTCGCGCCGTACGCGGCGGCCGTGCGGACGAGGGTCGCGACGAACCGGGCGTCGTCCATCTGGGCGTCGTAGTACTGCAGGGCACCGACCAGCGCGTCCTTCCTCAGACACGGGGCGGCACGCAGTGCGTGACGCCGGCTCAGGTGCCGGTGCACGGGCAGGCCCCGCCCATGACCGCGGGCCATCGCCATGGTGTCGTAGAGCGCGACGCCCGCTCCGGCGTACAGCCGCTCCCAGCCCTTGTGCCGCAACGGGTACAGGAACGGCACCGGGCGCACGAGATGCGGAGCGAGCCTTTCCAGCAGCAGACCGCGTTCCTTCAACGCCTCGCGCACGAGCGCGAAGTCGAGCATCTCCAGATAGCGCAGGCCACCGTGGACCAGCTTGCTGGACCGGCTGGAGGTGCCCGACGCCCAGTCACGTGCCTCGACCAGCCCGGTGGACAGGCCGCGTGTCACGGCGTCGAGCGCCGTGCCCGCACCGACCACTCCGCCGCCCACCACCAGCACGTCCAGTTCGTGCTCGGCCATGGATGCGAGTGATTCCGCCCGCTGCACCGGCCCCAGTGTCGCTGTCCTCACCGCTGCCTCCCGCTCATCGGTCGCGTCGGCCGCACCCGTCGGGCGAAGCCCGGTCCCTCAACCTCATGCCCAGATTCTGACCGTCTCGCCCGACTTCAGCCACACGCGCCCCCCTCCTGTGGACAACGCCCGCGGAACGACTCACCGGAAACCAGCCGATCAATCCCACATATCGGTCATATTTACTCCTAGTCTGACATTGCGCTCGCCTGTCCAGTCCACAGCGCTTGCGCACCTGTCGCACTCCGGTTATTGGGAAGGACGGCCCACGCCATGCCCGCAGATCTCGCCGTCATCGGACTCGGCCCGTACGGACTGCCCCTGGCCCAGGCCGCCGTCACCGCCGGCATCCCCACCGTCGGTTACCGGACGGGCCCGGAGCCCGGCGCCCTCAGCGCCGCCGAACAGCGCCGCATGCTCGCCCTGGGCTTCCGTACCACCACCAACCCCGCCGAGCTGGGCCGGGTGCGCACCGCCGTCATCTGCGCACCGACCCCGCGCGGCGCGGACGGCGGGCCGGCCCTCGGCCAGGTCGAGACGGCCGCCCGCACCCTCGCCGCGCGGCTGCGCCCGCACACCACGGTGATCCTGGAGTCACCGGTCCCCCCGGGGACGACGGAGGGTCCGCTGTTGCGCCTGCTCGAATCGGGTTCGGGCCTGCGCGCGGGGCGCGATTTCCACCTCGCCCACTCTCCCAGCCGCGTCGACCCCGGCAATCGCGACTTCACCCCGGCCAACACGCCGAAGGTCATCGGGGGCCTCACCCCCGCCTGCACCGAGTCGGCCGCCACCTTCTACGCACGCATCACCGACAAGGTCGTACGCGCACGCGGTCTGCGCGAGGCCGAGACCGTACAGCTTCTGGAGACCAACTTCCGGCACGTCAACATCGCCCTCGTCAACGAGATGGCCGCCCTCTGTCACGACCTGGGCATCGACCTCTGGGACGTCCTGCGCTGCGCCGAGACCAAACCCTTCGGCTTCCACGCCTTCCGCCCCGGACCCGGCGTCGGCGGCCACGCCGTCCCGCAGGACCTGACCGCCCACGCGGGCCGCACCCTGCGCATGGCGGAACTCGCCCAGGAGGTCAACAGCCGCATGCCGCGCTACGTCGTGCAGCGCGCCGCCGCCCTCCTCAACGAGCACGGCAAGTCCGCGCGCGGCGCACGCGTGCTGCTCCTCGGCGTCACCTACAAGGCCGACCTCGCCGACCAGCAGGGCAGCCCGGCGCGGGAGATCGCGGTCCGGCTGATGGAGCTGGGCGCCTCCATCAGCTACCACGACCCCCACGTCCCCTCCTGGAACGTCCTCGACCGTCCCGTTCCCCGCGCGGACTCCCTCTACGAGGCCGCCGCCGACGCCGACCTGACGATCCTGCTCCAGCAGCACCGCACGTACGACCTCCAGGGCCTGTCGGTGAAGGCGCAGCTCCTGCTCGACACGCGCGGGGCCACTCCTACGGGGGCGGCGCATCGGTTGTGAACGGGGCGCGCGGAGTCTGTCTGCGCCACAGGGTTGGTGGTGGGCGGGGGACCGCACGGGTACGGTAGAAAACAGGTGGAGCCCACCGCAGCGGGTACTGCGGCAGGCTCCTGAGAAGTGAACGGAGTGTCCACCCCTAATTCTCGTAGGGGTGGCCGCTCACTTCCCGTAGACCCACAAGACGCACCTCCTCCGGAACTTCACCATCCGCAGACGGATTCGATCCCAGGCGGTGGGCTTGCGGTGACGGCCCATGGCGCGCCCCCTTCCACGATGCCGCCAATAGCCCGGTAGGCGGTCCGTCTGGAATTCGGGCCGGGCCCCGAGGGCGGGGTCCGGAACCATCTCCTTGGAAGGGGGCGCTCCAGAGAACTGGGTCGCCGGGAACAGACATTACCGACTCGGCACCGCCCCTTCCTCGCGCATCGGCCCCGATGACAACCGCGCGCCCTCCGACTGCCGAGAGCGCCCCCCGCACGCCCCTGACGTGCGAGAGGGCCGGTCACCTCACCAGGTGACCGGCCCTCTCGGTGCCGTACGAAAAGTCCGCCCGACCCCTACCGCCGGTGCTGCGAGTCCGCCACCGTCACCTCGACGCGCTGGAACTCCTTCAGCTCGCTGTAGCCGGTGGTGGCCATCGCGCGGCGCAGGGCGCCGAAGAGGTTCATCGAGCCGTCGGGGGTGTGGGACGGACCGGTGAGGATCTCCTCCAGGGTACCGACCGTGCCGAGGTCGACCTTCTGGCCGCGCGGCAGTTCCTCGTTGACGGCCTCCATGCCCCAGTGGTTGCCCTTGCCCGGACCGTCCGTCGCGCGGGCCAGCGGGGAGCCCATCATCACGGAGTCCGCGCCGCAGGCGATCGCCTTGGCCAGGTCGCCGGACCAGCCGACGCCGCCGTCCGCGATGACGTGCACGTACCGGCCGCCGGACTCGTCCATGTAGTCGCGGCGGGCGGCGGCCACGTCGGCGACCGCGGTGGCCATCGGGACCTGGATGCCCAGCACGTTCCGCGTGGTGTGCGCGGCGCCGCCGCCGAAGCCGACCAGGACGCCCGCCGCGCCGGTGCGCATGAGGTGCAGGGCGGCCGTGTAGGTGGCGCAGCCACCGACGATCACCGGGACGTCGAGCTCGTAGATGAACTGCTTCAGGTTCAGCGGTTCGTGCGAGCCGGACACGTGCTCGGCCGACACCGTCGTACCGCGGATGACGAAGATGTCCACACCGGCGTCGACGACGGCCTTGGAGAACTGGACGGTGCGCTGCGGGGAGAGCGCGGCGGCGGTGACCACCCCCGAGTCGCGCACCTCCTTGATGCGCTGCCCGATCAGCTCCTCCTGGATGGGAGCGGCGTAGATCTCCTGGAGGCGCCGGGTGGCCGCCTCGGCGGGCAGGCCGACGATCTCGTCCAGCAGCGGCTGCGGGTCCGCGTGGCGCGTCCACAGGCCCTCGAGGTTCAGCACGCCGAGGCCGCCGAGCTCGCCGATGCGGATCGCCGAGGCCGGCGAGACGACCGAGTCCATGGGAGCGGCCAGGAACGGCAGCTCGAAGCGGTAGGCGTCGATCTGCCAGGCGATCGAGACCTCCTTCGGGTCCCGCGTACGGCGGCTGGGGACGACGGCGATGTCGTCGAAGGCGTACGCCCGGCGGCCGCGCTTGCCGCGCCCGATCTCGATCTCAGTCACGTCTGTGGCCTTTCCCTGATGCGTTTGCAGCGCCTTCCAGTATCCCCGACGGCCGCGGCGCCCACCGCCCCGGACGTCACGCGAGGGCGGCCCCGGATGCTCCGGAGCCGCCCTCGCCGAAGCCCGCCGCTACTGGCGGCTGTAGTTCGGTGCCTCGACCGTCATCTGGATGTCGTGCGGGTGGCTCTCCTTGAGACCGGCCGACGTGATGCGCACGAACCGGCCCTTGGACTCCATCTCCTCGATGGTCGCGGCGCCCACGTAGCCCATCGTCTGGCGCAGGCCGCCGACGAGCTGGTGCAGCACGTTGCCCAGCGGGCCGCGGTAGGGCACCTGGCCCTCGATGCCCTCCGGGACGAGCTTGTCGTCGGAGGCGACCCCGGCCTGGAAGTAGCGGTCCTTCGAGTACGACCGGGCCTGCCCGCGGGACTGCATGGCGCCCAGCGAGCCCATGCCCCGGTACGACTTGAACTGCTTGCCGTTGATGAACTGCAGCTCGCCGGGGGACTCCTCGCAACCCGCGAGGAGGCTGCCCAGCATCACGGTGTCGGCACCGGCGGCGAGCGCCTTGCCGATGTCGCCGGAGTACTGCAGTCCGCCGTCACCGATCAGCGGGACGCCTGCCGCGCGGGCGGCGAGGGACGCCTCGTAGATGGCCGTGACCTGCGGAACCCCGATGCCGGCGACGACCCGGGTGGTGCAGATCGAACCGGGTCCGACGCCCACCTTGATGCCGTCGACACCGGCGTCGATCAGCGCCTGGGCGCCGTCGCGCGTGGCCACGTTGCCGCCGATCACGTCGACGCCGACGCTCGACTTGATCTTCGCCATCCAGCTGAGGGCGTTGCTGTTGTGGCCGTGCGAGGTGTCGACGACCAGGAAGTCCACACCGGCCTCGGCGAGCGCCTGGGCCCGCTCCAGGGCCTCGGGGCTGGCGCCCACGGCGGCGCCGACGATCAGCCGGCCCTCCCCGTCCTTGGCGGCGTGCGGGTACTGCTCGGCCTTCACGAAGTCCTTGACCGTGATCAGGCCCCTGAGCAGACCCGCCTCGTCGACCAGGGGGAGCTTCTCGATCTTGTGGCGGCGCAGCAGCTCCATCGCCTCGACGCCGGAGATGCCGACGTGCCCGGTGACCAGCGGCATCGGGGTCATCACCTCGCGCACCTGACGGGAGCGCTCGGTCTCGAAGGCCATGTCACGGTTGGTGACGATGCCGAGCAGCTTCTTGTTGCCGTCGGTGACCGGGACACCGCTGATGCGGAACTTCGCGCACAGGGCGTCGGCCTCGGCGAGCGTGGCGTCCGGGTGAATGGTGATGGGGTCGGTGACCATGCCCGACTCGGAGCGCTTGACCAGGTCGACCTGGTTGGCCTGGTCCTCCACGGAGAGGTTGCGGTGGAGGACACCGACGCCGCCCTGGCGGGCCATGGCGATCGCCATGCGGGACTCGGTGACCTTGTCCATCGCGGCCGAGAGCAGGGGAATGTTCACCCGGACGTTGCGGGAGATGCGGGACGAGGTGTCAACCGCGTGGGGGAGCACCTCGGATGCGCCCGGCAGCAGCAGCACGTCGTCGTAGGTCAGCCCGAGTGTCGCGAATTTTCCGGGCACTCCGTCGACGTTCGCAGTCATGACACCTTCCCCAAATGGCCTTGATCGGTGCGGATGTCCATGCTAACGGGAAGCGCGGGTGTCCCATTCCACGGTTTCACACGGCTCCGGCTTCGTATGTTCGTACGGGAACGGCTGATCGTCCGTTCATATGCCGAGCCGAAGGGGCGGCGCGAGGTGGCGGTTACTGCTCCGCCAGGGCACGCAGCCGGCTCAGCGCGCGGTGCTGCGCCACCCGGACGGCCCCGGGTGACATTCCCAACATCTGGCCGGTCTCCTCCGCCGTGAGCCCTACGGCGATGCGCAGCAGGATCAGCTCGCGCTGGTTCTCGGGCAGGCTGGCCAGCAGTTTCTTGGCCCATTCGGCGTCGCTGCTGAGCAGGGCGCGCTCTTCCGGGCCGAGGGAGTCGTCGGGGCGCTCGGGCATCTCGTCGGAGGGCACGGCGGTCGAACCGGGGTGCCGCATCGCCGCGCGCTGGAGGTCGGCGACCTTGTGGGAGGCGATGGCGAAGATGAACGCCTCGAAGGGCCGGCCGGTGTCCTTGTAGCGGGGCAGCGCGAGGAGCACCGCGACGCAGACCTCCTGGGCGAGGTCCTCGACGAAGTGCCGGGCGTCGCCGGGCAGCCGGGACAGACGGGTGCGGCAGTAGCGCAGCGCCAGGGGGTGGACATGCGCGAGCAGGTCGTGTGTGGCCTGCTCGTCTCCGTCGACAGCGCGATGGACGAGCGCACCGAAAGCCCCTTGGGCAGTGCCCGCCTCGTCGTCGCGCATCGGTCCATGGTGCCCTGCGGACGTCTGGTCCGCGGCACCGCGCCCTTGGTTGTGCACCGAAGCGTTATGAGCAGGTGCGCCGGAACTCATACCCTGCGCCCTCCCCTCCCGCTCGACCGACTCGTCCCCGAGGAACTCCACACCTCAAGGATGCGCCATCCGCGCCGAAACGAGCAGCGGGCACCTTCCGGCCACCATGGAAGCCCAGGTGGGCCGGGCCGGTGCGGCTCCGGCGGGGTGCCCGGCCCGCGCGGAGGCCTGCCGGCCGGACCGGTCCGGTGCGGGACGGTCCGCACCCGAGTCCCGCCGCACCACGTCCGCCGCCCCACCCACAACCGCGCCCACGGGCGACACCGCGCGGAACAGCCACACACACCCCGGACACACAAGACGCCGGACCCGCACGTGGACAGGACACACCCACCACACCGCGCGGAACAGCCACACACACCCCGGACACACAAGACGCCGGACCCGCACGTGGACAGGACACACCCACCACACCGCGCGGAGGAGTCACACACCACCCGAACGCCCGGAACACCGGAGCCGCACAACGGCAGGGTGCGGGTGGTGGCACCCGCGCGAGTGGGGCGGACGACGGCTCCGCCGCACGGGCGAGCAGTCACCGCGTCCACACGGCCGCGCGCGGGAGGGACCGGGACGCCCGCGCCGGCGCACGTCGGAGACGCCCAGGCAC
>NZ_NEUB01000647.1 GCF_002910825.1 Streptomyces sp. SM1
GCGCGGCGTACGGCGTGGCCGGCCGGGCGTTTCTGCCTGGCCTCGGCCAGCTTGCGCAGACACGCCCAGCGGGCCAGCGCGTACAGCCAGGCCCTGCGGCTCCCGAGTTCGTCCGGGACGTTCCGGCCGCGGCGATCGGCGAGCGCGAGGACCTCGGCCAGGGCGGCGGTCGCCGCGTCGTGGTCGCACAGCACGGACAGGCAGTAGGTGAACAGGCCGTCCAGGTGGGGTTCGTAGCGGGTGGCCGGCCGCTGCGCCAGAGTGCGCGCGGCCCCTCGGTCGCGCACTTCCCGGTGCGTCCGGCGTGCTCCGGTCGTGCGGGGCGAGGTCTCCGGGCCACTGCTCGTCATTCGGCGACCGTAGGCGCCTCCGGACGGCCTCTTCCGGACCCCCGGGCACATTTAATCCGTACGGGTGAAACGATCCCTCAAACGGGGACAGGAACCTTTCACCACCCACGGGCAGCGCCCGTCCGGAGGCGGCGGCGAGGACCTCGGCGCGGGCCGGACAGCGGGAGAACGGCCCGGCAGGGCGCCGGCCGGAGGCCGGGCCACGACCACCGGAACACGGCTGCCCCCGTCGATGTCAGAGGGTGCGGCTACCTTTTCCGCATGGCTGCCCGCACCAAGACCTCCAAGGACCGTCCGTCCTACCGCTGCACCGAGTGCGGCTGGCAGACGGCCAAGTGGCTCGGCCGCTGCCCCGAGTGCCAGACCTGGGGGACGGTCGAGGAGTACGGCGCGGCGCCCGCGGTCCGCACGACGGCGCCCGGGCGGGTCACCACCTCCGCCCTGCCCATCGGCCAGGTCGACGGCCGTCAGGCCACCGCCCGCTCCACCGGGGTGCCCGAGCTGGACCGGGTGCTCGGCGGCGGACTCGTACCCGGTGCGGTGGTGCTCGTCGCGGGTGAGCCGGGTGTGGGCAAGTCCACGCTGCTGCTGGACATCGCGGCCAAGGCGGCGAGCGAGGAGCACCGCACGCTCTACGTCACGGGCGAGGAGTCGGCGAGCCAGGTCCGGCTGCGCGCCGACCGCATCCACGCCATCGACGATCATCTCTATCTCGCCGCCGAGACGGATCTGGCCGCCGTGCTCGGCCATCTGGACGCGGTGAAGCCGTCCCTGCTGATCATGGACTCGGTGCAGACGGTGGCCTCACCGGAGATCGACGGCGCCCCGGGCGGCATGGCCCAGGTCCGTGAGGTGGCGGGCGCGCTGATCCGGGCCTCCAAGGATCGCGGGATGTCCACGCTCCTGGTGGGCCACGTCACCAAGGACGGGGCGATCGCGGGTCCACGCCTGCTGGAGCACCTGGTCGACGTCGTCCTGCACTTCGAGGGCGACCGGCACGCGCGCCTGCGTCTGGTGCGCGGCGTCAAGAACCGCTACGGCACGACGGACGAGGTCGGCTGCTTCGAACTGCACGACGAGGGCATCACGGGCCTCGCGGACCCCAGCGGGCTTTTCCTGACCCGCCGTGCCGAGCCGGTCCCGGGCACCTGTCTGACCGTCACCCTGGAGGGCCGCCGCCCCCTGGTCGCCGAAGTGCAGGCGCTCACGGTCGACTCGCAGATCCCCTCCCCGCGGCGCACCACGTCCGGTCTGGAGACCTCCCGGGTGTCGATGATGCTGGCGGTGCTGGAACAGCGCGGCCGCATCAGCGCTTTGGGCAAAAGGGACATCTACTCCGCGACGGTCGGCGGGGTGAAGCTGTCCGAACCGGCCGCGGACCTGGCCATCGCGCTGGCGCTGGCGTCGGCGGCGAGCGACACCCCGCTGCCGAAGAACCTCGTCGCGATCGGCGAGGTCGGCCTCGCCGGCGAGGTGAGACGGGTCACGGGCGTCCAGCGCAGGCTCGCCGAAGCGCACCGTCTTGGCTTCACGCACGCCCTGGTCCCGGGCGATCCGGGCAAGGTCCCGCCGGGCATGAAGGTACTGGAAGTGGCGGACATGGGGGACGCGCTGCGCGTCCTTCCGCGCTCCCGTCGCCAAGAGGCCCCACGGGAAAAGGAGGAGCGCCGGTAGACTTTGCCCAGGTCTCGCCCGTCCGTACGAACCGAGTGCGCGAAACGGGGGCGCCCAGAACCTGCGACCGGAGGAGTGCAGTGGCAGCCAACGACCGGGCAGCGGCTCCCGGAAAGTCCGGCGGGAGCGCCGGCTCCGAGGGCCTGATGCGCGCCTCGCTGAGCGCCGTGGCACCCGGCACCAGCCTGCGTGACGGCCTGGAGCGCGTGCTCCGCGGCAACACCGGCGGTCTCATCGTGCTCGGGTTCGACAAGACCGTCGAGACGCTGTGCAGCGGCGGTTTCGTCCTGGACGTCGAGTTCACCGCGACCCGGCTGCGCGAGCTGTGCAAGCTGGACGGCGGCATCGTCCTGTCGTCCGACCTGTCCAAGATCCTGCGCGCCGGCGTCCAGCTGGTACCGGACCCCACCATCCCCACCGAGGAGACCGGCACCCGGCACCGCACCGCGGACCGCGTCTCCAAGCAGGTCGGCTTCCCCGTCGTCTCGGTGTCGCAGTCGATGCGCCTGATCGCGCTGTACGTCGACGGCCACCGCCGGGTCCTCGAGGACTCCGCGGCGATCCTGTCCCGCGCCAACCAGGCGCTGGCCACCCTGGAGCGCTACAAGCTCCGCCTCGACGAGGTCGCCGGCACGCTGTCGGCGCTGGAGATCGAGGACCTGGTGACCGTCCGGGACGTCTCCGCGGTCGCCCAGCGCCTGGAGATGGTGCGCCGCATCGCCACCGAAATCGCCGAATACGTGGTCGAACTGGGCACCGACGGGCGTCTCCTCGCACTCCAGCTCGACGAGTTGATCGCGGGCGTGGAGCCGGAGCGCGAACTGGTCGTGCGGGACTACGTGCCCGAGCCCACCGCCAAGCGCTCCCGCACGGTCGACGAGGCCCTGCACGAGCTGAACGTGCTCACCCACGCGGAGCTGCTGGAGCTGTCGACGGTGGCCCGGGCCCTCGGCTACACCGGCTCCCCGGAGACCCTCGACTCGGCGGTCTCCCCGCGCGGCTTCCGTCTGCTGGCCAAGGTGCCGAGGCTGCCGGGCGCGATCATCGACCGGCTGGTGGAGCACTTCGGCGGTCTGCAGAAGCTGCTCGCGGCCAGCGTGGACGATCTGCAGACGGTGGACGGCGTCGGCGAGGCGCGGGCGCGCAGCGTGCGTGAAGGGCTGTCGCGGCTGGCGGAGAGTTCGATCCTCGAGCGGTACGTGTAGCGCACCCCTGGTGCCGGCCGCCGCGTCGGCGCCGGCCCGGGGTGCCGCACAGCCGGGCGTTCTTGCGGGACGCCCCTCCCGGAGGGGGCCGGCCGGCGCCCGCGGCGGTCAGAGCCTGCCTGACAGACCCTAAGCCGCCTTCAGCACGAACGACGTCCGCACCTTCTCGAAGCCCGGCGCCTTCGCCTCCACCAGGTAGGTGCCCGCCTTCGCCGCCCCCGCCTTCGGGGTCGCGCACTCCGGCGCACTCGCCTTGCGGTCCCACTTCACCGTGTAGGTGATGCTGTCCGCCGCCGGCACCCGGAACACCAGGCTCCGGGCCCCCTTCGGGCAGTCGTCCGACGCCCAGTACGTGTCGTCACCGCTCGCCTGAGTGACCGTCACCACCGCCCGATCCGGGCCGAGATCGAGCTTGCAGTCGCTGCCGGAGGTGTTCCGCGCGGTCAGCAGGAACGTGGGCGTCTGCCCGGGCTCGTAGTCGTTGCGGGCACTGCGGAGACTGAACTTCACCGCACTCGCCGTGCAGTTGGGCAGCCCGGACCCGGACCCGGCCGGCAACGCGTCCCCCGCGCCGACCCCGGCCGACGTACCGCCCTCCGAACCGCCACCCGCGCTGCCCCCGGCACCGCCACCGGAGTCGCCGGTACCGCCGGAGTCCGCGGGGTCGCCGTCGGCTCCGTCGTCACCGGACCCGGGAGAAGAGCCACCGGAGTCCGACCCGTCCGACCCGTCCGACCCGCCGGACCCGCCGTCACCCGACTCGTCACGGCCACCCGGCGCCTGGCTGATCGCCGGCCCCGAACTCGACGGCCCCGCCGTGATGGAGGGCGCGGGACTCTTGCCGTTGGCCCCGTTGTCACCGCCGCCCCCGCCCCCGCCCCCACCGCCGGAGACGACGACCCAGGTGATCAACAACGCCAACAGGGCCAGCAGAGACAGCAGTACGGCCCTCCGCCGCCAGTAGATGGTGGAGGGAAGCGGCCCGACCGGATTGCGCAGAGATCCCACGGCGCAAACCTTACGAGAGATCGGCGCGTTCGCTTGTCCCACCCGCCGCTCAGATCCACAACTTTTCCGGATCATCATCCCGGTTACCGTCCCGCCACCCCCGACTTTCGTCAGGTACGGCATGCGACGATCGCAGGGTGTGACCGTTCCGGCCCTTCGAATACGGTCCGTGACCATGGACTTCGTGGACAGCGGTCTCTACCGCGACATCACCGACTACGCCCAGGACAGCCCGACTTGGGTGCAGCTCGCGGCCGAGATCGGAACGGAGGCCGGGTTGCTGGTCTTTGTCGCACTGTTCGACTCTGGTGCGCAATTCCTGACGCGGAGTCCGATGGCTGCGGCATGATCGGCCCTGCGGCCGGTTTCCCCGTTCCTCGGCCGCAGGGGTGAGAGATGTCGATGCAGCCCAAGGCCCTGCCACCGGTACCGGAGCAGACCGCGAAGATCGCCCGCAAGGCTTTCCCCAAAGGGAGCCTGCCGATACGGGTCCGCGACCGGCTGGCCGAGGTGTTCGCCGACGAGCCGTTCGCCGAGGCGTTCGGTACGCGCGGCGCCCCTGGGCTGTCGCCGGGTGTGCTGTCGCTGGTGACGGTGCTGCAGTTCGCTGAGAACTTGACCGACCGGCAGGCCGCGGCCATGACGGTGCGGGCCATCGACTGGAAGTACGCCCTCGGGATGGAGCTCGCCGACACCGGCTTCGATCACACCGTGCTGCCCCGCTTCCGCGCCCGCCTTGCCGAACACGGCCTGGAACGAGTGGTGTTCGACCGGCTGCTGGAGTACTGCAAGGATGCCGGCCTGGTGGCCGCCGGCGGCAGGCAGCGCACCGACGCCACCCACGTCATCGGCGCGGTGCGGGACCTGAACCGCACGGAGCTGGCCGGGGAGAGCGTCCGCGCGGCCCTGGAAGCACTCGCGGTCGCGGCACCGTCCTGGTTGTCGGACACGATCGACGTGGCGGAGTTCGCCCACCGCTACGGCGAGCGGATCAACGGCTGGACGATGCCGTCGTCCCAGACCAAGCGCGAGAAGCTGGCCCACGTCTTCGGCCAGGACGCCCTGACGCTGTGCCGGGCGGCCTACGCGCCTGCCGCCCCGCCCTGGATCCGCGACATCGAGGCCGTGCAGACCCTGCGGCAGGTGCTGGTGCAGACCTACTACCTGCACACCGATGCGCGCGGGCGGGAGGTGGTCAGGAAGCGGGAGGCCGAGACAGACGGCGTCCCGCCCGGCAGTATCCGCCTGGCCTCCCCCTACGACACCGACGCGCGCTGGGCCGCCAAGGGC
>NZ_NEUB01000648.1 GCF_002910825.1 Streptomyces sp. SM1
TTCGTTCCCGAGTCTCCCCCGCCGTCCCCGCCGTCCCCGCCGTCCCCGCCGGCACCCGGCGCGCCGGACGCGGTCGCCGGCTCCCCGGATCCTGACTCCGGTTCCTTCTCCGAGGAGGACGCGCTCGGGGACGGTGACCGCTCGGCGGCTCCCCGGGCCGTTCCCGACGGGCTCGCGGTCGCGGAGACCGTGACCGACGAGGAGGGGGCGGGACCCGCCGCGTCGCTGGAGTCGGTGACGTAGGGGAGAAGCTGGAAGGCCAGGGTCGCTCCCGTCGCGACGATCACCACGGGAACGAACACGGGCAGGACCCGGGTACGGCGGCGCTCCTTCCGGGACGGCTCGCCGGGTTTCGTCTTCCCTCCGGACCCCTGTCCGGGTCGCGGCACGGAAGCCGGGCCGGGAGTCGGTTCCGGCGTCGTTTCGGGATCGGGATCGGGGCCGGGGTCGGGATCGGGGTCGGGAACGGCGAAAGCGTCGCCGTCCGGGACCCGCTCCGCGAACGCGGCCCGCTCGGTCAGCTGTGCGGTGACGGCCCCCGGCCACAGGGGCGGGGTGAACGGACCGTGCCGTTCGGCGAGTTCGACCAGCTCGGCGGCGGTGGGCCGGCCCTCGTAGTCCTTGTCCAGGCAGGCCGCGACGACCTCGGCGAGTTCCGGGTCGGCCTCGCGTACGGCGTCGAGGCCGGGTTCCGCGTGCACGATCCGGTACAGCACGCCGTGTCCGGCCTCGTCGCCGAAGGGCGGCCGCCCGCTCGCCGCGTACGCGAGGACCGAGCCGAGCGCGAAGACGTCGACGGCCCCGGTCGACCCGCGTGCGCCGGTGGCCTGTTCCGGGGACATGTAGGCGGGGGTGCCCACCACCATGCCGCTGAGGGTGATGTTGCTCTGCTCGGCGGCGCGGGCCACCCCGAAGTCGATGAGGGTGAGGCCGTCGAGGGTGAGCATGACGTTGGACGGCTTGATGTCCCGGTGCACCATGTCCAGCGCGTGGACCGCGGCGAGCCCGGCCGCGGCCTCGCGCAGCAACAGCCAGAGCGCCCCGGCGGGCAGCGGCCCCCCGTGTGCTTCGAGAGCCTCGCGCAGGGTGAGGCCGGGGACGTAGGCGGTGGCGAACCACGGGGGCCGGGCGGCACGGTCACCGGCGAGCAGCGGGACGGTGGCGTGCTCGGGTAAGCGGGCCAGGTTGTCCAGCTCGTGTCCGAAGCGGCGCAGGAAGTCCTTGTCCTCGGCGACGACGGACGGCAGCAGTTGCTTGACGGCGGCGTACCGCCCCTCGTGCACGCCGAGATAGACGCGGCCCATGCCGCCGGCTCCCAGCCGTCCGACGAGCGGGATCGGTCCGATCCGCCGCGGGTCCTCTTCCTCCAGCGGCTCGGCGCCGCTTCCGCCCAGCTCGATCACGCCTGCCCCGTCGTCGTGTTCCGTCGTCGCGTGTTCCGTCGTCGCGCCGCTGGTGGCGGTCCGCCCGTTCCCCCCGCGACGGGCGGACCGCACGTCGGCAGGGGTCAGTCTGAAGGAGAGCGGGCTAGGATTGGAAGCGAGTTCTAGAAATTCACTCCAGAAAAACCCCGGAAGGTACAGCGACCCTGCGATGAGCCCCAAGCAGCACCGCGGCGAGGTCACCGCCGAACAGCTCCTGGACGCGGCACTGCGCGTCTACGGGGAGTCGGGCGAGCAGGGCCTCACCGTCAGCGCGGTGACCACGGCGAGCGGGGTCAGCCCCGGCAGCCTCTACCACCACTTCGGCAGCATGGACGGCCTGTTGACCGCCCTGCTGATGCGCTGGCTGGAACGGCTGCTGGTGGAGATGGTCACGGCCCTGGAGCAGGCGGACTCCGCCCGCACCGGCATCCGGTCCCTCGTACGGGCCTATCTGTCGTTCATCCGGGACCACCGGGAAGCGGGCCTCCTCCTGCACTCCTCCCGCGCCGACGAGCTCGGCATGAGCCAGGCGAAGCAGCTCCGAGACGCCCAGGAGGCCCGGCTCACCCCGCTGTCCGCGTGGGTGAGCCGGCACGTCGCGTCGGGAGAGATCGCCCCCCTGCCCGTCCCGATCCTCGAGTCCCTCGTCCTCGGCCCGGTCGTCGGCGCGAGCCGCCGCTGGCTGACCCTCGGTGACATCGACCTCGACGAGACGGCGGACGTCCTGCCGGACCGGATCTGGCGGTCGGTCGCCGCGGACGAGGGGTGAGCACGGAGCCCGGGCCGAGAGCCGTCACCCCCGGTCGGATCACCGTTCTCCGAAGATCTCCTCGGCCCTCGGGACTGTGACGGCACGGGCGAGCCACTGACGCAGGACATCGGGGTCGGCGCAGTCCGCGATGCGGCTGCGGACGGCGACCGGCCGTAGGCCCCCACTCCATGACCGGGCGCGGCCCTTCACGGCCGGCGCGCTCCCCTCCGCCGGAGCCTCTCCCCCGTGCGACGGCCGCCGTTCCTTCAGGAGGAGCGGCGGCGGTTCACCGCAGGCGCGACGACGACAGGATCGACAGCAGGTGGGCCGGAACCATGACCCAGGTGATCACGGCGAGCGCGCCCAGGGCCCAGCGGGTCGGGTCGATGCTGCCGGTCACCGCGTCGGCGACGGCGGCGACGAGGAGGACGAGGGACGCCTCGATGCCGTTCGTCACGCGGTGGATCTTGAACGCGGCGGCGATACGGCGGACCGTGGCGACGCCCTGCGAGCGGGGGCGGGTCGACTCGTCGTCGGCGACGACCAGACCCCGGCGGGCGCGGGCCACGTCCACCAGGTCGGTGGAGGCCTTGAGCAGGACGACGCCGAGGGCGGTGGCGATGCCGATCGACAGCCAGCCGCCGACGCCCGACTCGGCGGCGCGGTAGCCGGCTCCGGCCAGCAGCGCCGCGTCGGCGAGGTACGCGCCGAGGCGGTCGACGTAGATGCCGGTCGCGCTGTTCTGGCCCTTCCAGCGGGCGACCTCGCCGTCGACGCAGTCGAAGAGGAGGAACAGCTGCATGAGGATCACGGCGAGGATCGCGCCGGTCAGGCCGGGGATCATCAGGGCGGCGCCGGACGCCACTCCGCAGACCACCATGGTCCAGGTGAGCTGGTCGGGGGTGACGGGGGTGCGGACCAGGTGGCGGGTGGTGCGCAGGGAGATCTTCCGCATGTAGAGGCGGCCGGCCCAGTGTTCGCCGTTGCGGCTCTCCATCTTGGCCTGCGGCTGGCAGACCTCCCGCAGCTCCTCCAGTACCGGAGCACCCATGTCGTTCCTTCCGCCAGAGCCCAACTGCCGCGCGTGCGGCGGTGATCGGGTCAGCGTACAGAGGGGGGTGGGGGCGGAGGATTCTCGCCCCCGCCGCCCCTTCCCGTCCCGAAACCGGGGCTCCGCCCCGGACCCCGCTCCTCAAACGCCGGAGGGGCTGATTTCAGCCCCTCCGGCGTTTGAGGACCGTTCGCGTACCCGGTGCCTCAGAAGCCCACGGACCGCAGCGCGCCCAGGCCGACGTCGGCGTACGAGTGCTTGCCGGAGACGAAGATGTTGACGCCGTAGTAGTTGAACAGCCAGCAGGCGAAGGCGGCCAGGGCGAGGTACGCGGCCTTGCGGCCCTTCCAGCCGGCGGTGGCGCGGGCGTGCAGGTAACCGGCGTAGGCGACCCAGGTGATGAAGGACCAGGTCTCCTTCGGGTCCCAGCCCCAGTAGCGGCCCCACGCGTCACCGGCCCAGATCGCGCCCGCGATGATCGTGAAGGTCCACAGCGGGAACACGGCCGCGTTGACGCGGTAGGCGAACTTGTCCAGGGAGGCGGAGGCGGGCAGCCGCTCCAGGAACGAGGTCGCGAAGCTCCCGGGCCTGCCGCCGTTCGCGAGCTTGTTCTCGTACGAGTCCTTGAAGAGGTACATCACCGTGGCGAACGCGCCGACGTAGAAGACCGCGCCGCACAGGATCGCCGTGGAGACGTGGATGTACAGCCAGTACGAGTGGAGCGCGGGGACCAGCTGGTCGCTCTCCGTGTAGAGGACGGTGACGGCGAGACCGAGGTCGAGGAGGACCGAGGTGGTGAGGAACAGGCCGAGCCAGCGGACGTTCTTCTTCAGCGCCAGCAGCGCGAGGTACACGCCGACCGCGGTCGTGGAGAAGGTGATGTTGAACTCGTACATGTTGCCCCACGGCGCCCGCTCCACGGACAGCGCGCGGGTGAGCACACCGCCGAAGGCGAGGGCGAACGCGAGCACGGTGAGGGAGATGGCGATCCGCCCGTAGAGGTCGCCCTTCTCGTCACCGCCGTGCGCCCCGGGCCCGTCGGGCACGTCCCGCGATCCGGTCGCGGCGCGGACGACGACCTTCGGCCGCTCCAGTACGGCGGTGCCGCCGGCCTGCTTCACGGTGACGGCGGGGGCGGCGGTCCTCGCCGTGGCCGCCCCGGGGGTCAGCGCGGCCGCCGTACGGGCGACCTTGCTGCGGCTGCCGAGGAGCCACTCGGCGATGTACGCGAAGAAGGCAAGGGTGTAGACCGCCATCGCGGAGTAGATCAGCACGTTGCTGATCTCCGCGAGGCTCTCGTTGGTCGCGGCGGCGAGAGTCACTGCTCAGCCCCTTCGGCAGTTGCGGCTTGGGGGTCGGTGGGGTCGGAGGTGTTCGGGGAGGCCTCGTCCGGACCGGGATCCGGGACGCCGGGCGCCTGGTCGTAGAGGAGTCCGGCGAGGTCGCCCAGTTCCTCCGGCACCTTCGCGGACTCGCTGCGGCCGAGGCCGGCCATCTCGACGACGGTGACGCCGTCGGGGCCCTCGACCGCGCGCACCCACACCCGGCGGCGGTGGATGAACAGGGAGCCCGTGAGGCCCGCGATCGCGACGACCGCGCCGCCGAGCGCCCAGCCGGCGCCCGACTCCTGGACGATCTGGAAGCCGGCCCACTCCTTGACGTCCTTCTCGAAGGTGATCGAGCCCGCGCCGTCCGGGAGCGTCATGGTCTCGCCGGGGGTGAGCAGCTGCTTGAACAGCTCGCCGTCGGCGTCCTTGAACTCCTTCATCTTGCTCTTGTCCATCTGGTACACGCTCTGCGGAATGCCGGAGTCGGCCTTCAGGTCGCCGTGGTAGGCGTTGAGCGCGAGCACCGGATAGTCCAGCGCGGGGAACCGGGAGACCATCGCGCCGGTGGCCGAGTCCCCGAAGGTGGGCACGAACCAGGCCTGGAAGCCGAGCTGTTCCTTCTTGCCGTCGGGGTTGCGGTAGCCGTCGAGGACCTTGACCACGCCCTGGGAGGTGACGTTGGCGTCGAGCGGGAGCAGCGGCACGGCGTCCTGGAAGACGATCTCGCCCTTGCCGTCGCGCACGGTGACGACGGGCGCGTAGCCGTGGCTGACGAGGTAGACCTTGGCGTCGCCGATGGTGAGGGGCTTGTTCACCTTGACGAGGGCGGTCCTCTCCTCGCCGTCCGCTCCCTCGGCGTAGGTGAGCTCCGTCTCGTACGTGCGCGGGGTGCCCTTGTTGGGGCCGGTGCGCTCGTAGGTGCCGGTGAACTCCTTGACCTCGAAGCCGAACGGCTCCAGGTTCTCGTTGGTGAAGAGGTTCCCGGCCTTGAAGTCGTCGTACTGCGTGAGCGTGTTGGCGAAGCCGTCGCCCTCCACGATCAGCTTGTTGCCCTCGGACTTGAACAACTGGCCCCAGGCGAAGGCGATCAGCATCACGATCAGCGCGATGTGGAAGAGCAGGTTGCCGACCTCGCGCAGATAGCCCTTCTCGGCGGCGACGGCGTCACCGACGAGGTGGGCGCGGAAGCGGCGCTTCTTCAGCAGGGCGAGCGCGGCGGCGCGGACGGTTTCGGGTTCGGCCCCGGTGCGCCAGGTGGTGTGGGCGGGCAGCCGGGTCAGCCGCCGGGGCGCGCCCGGCGGGCGGCCGCGCAACTGACCCACGAACTGCCAGGTGCGGGGCACGATGCAGCCGATGAGGGAGATGAACAGCAGGATGTAGATCGCCGAGAACCACACCGAGCTGTACACGTTGAACAGGCCGAGCTTGTCGTAGACCGGCGCGAGGATGTCGTGCCGCTCACGGAAGTCGGCGACCTTCGTCGCGTCGATGCCGGTCTGCGGGATGAGGGAGCCGGGGATCGCGCCGAGGGACAGCAGCAGGAGCAGCAGCAGCGCGACGCGCATGGAGGTGAGCTGCCGCCAGAACCAGCGGGCCCAGCCGACGACGCCCAGGGAGGGCAGGTGGGCCGGCTCCTCCTTGGGGGCGGTGGACAGCTGGGAGCCGGCGTCGCCCAGCTCCTGGTCCTCGCCGGTCCCCGGGGTGTTGTCCGTCGTGGTGTCGCTCATCGGGTCAGATCCCCACCGTGAAGCCGTTGGACCAGGTCTGCATCTCCGCCACGAGGCTGTCCCACGCGCCGGTCAGCAGCAGCACACCGGTCACGATCATCATCGTGCCGCCGATGCGCATGACCCAGACGTAGTGCCGCTTGACCCAGCCGAAGGCGCCGAGCGCCTTGCGGAAGGCCACGGCGGCCAGCACGAAGGGCAGGCCCAGACCCAGACAGTACGCGACGGTCAGTACGGCGCCGCGTCCGGCGCTCTCCTGCTGGGCGGAGAGGGTCAGTACGGAGGCGAGGGTGGGGCCGATGCAGGGGGTCCAGCCGATGCCGAACAGCGCGCCGAGGACGGGGGCGCCGGCCAGTCCGGTGGCCGGCCGCTTGTGGAAGCGGAACTCGCGCTGGGTGAGCCAGGGCATCAGGCCCATGAAGAAGACGCCCATGAGGATCATGAGGACGCCGAGCACCTTGGACAGGACGCCCGACTGTTCCTGGAGTGTCTGCCCGAAGTAGCCGAAGAAGGCGCCGCCCGAGACGAACACGACGGTGAAGCCAAGGACGAACAGGGACGCGCCGGCGACCATGCGGCCGCGCCGGGCCTCCGCCAGGTCGGTGCCGGAGACACCGGTGACGTAGGAGAGGTAGCCGGGGACCAGCGGCAGGACGCAGGGCGAGAAGAAGGAGACGAGCCCGCCGAGTACGGCGAGGGGAAGGGCCACCAGCAGGGCGCCGTTGAGCACCGTGCCGTTGTAGCCCGTCCCGGCGGCGAGCGTGTACAGGTCCGTCACGTCACTTCTCCGCGACGACCGGCTTGAGCATCTTCAGCAGCCGTTCCTCGTCGAGCGCGGTCAGCGAGCGGGCCGCGATCCTCCCGTCACGGTCCAGGACCAGGGTGGAGGGGACCGCCTGCGGGTTGAGGGTGCCCTTCTCGAAGCGGAGCATCAGCTTGCCCGTGGGGTCGTACAGACTCGGGTACGGGATGCCGAAGTCCTTCTCGAAGGCGAGGGCGGAGGTGGTGCTGCCGTCCCGGGTGTTGATGCCGACGAACTGCACGCCCCGGTCGTCGTAGTCCTTGGCCACGGCGGCGAAGTACTTGGCCTCCGCGCGGCACGGGTTGCACCAGGAGCCCCAGACGTTGAGGACGACGACCTTGCCCTTGTAGTCGGCGACGTCGAGCCGCTCGCCCTCGAGCGTCTCCCCGGACAGCTCGGGTGCGGCGACGCGCTCGCCCGCGGGGACCGTGGAGATGCCGTCGGTGCCGGCCACGAAGTTGGTGTCCCCTCCCCCGCCCGAGGTCCCGCCCGAACCGCACGCGGAGACGAGCAGCGCCGCCGCGGCGGCACCGGCGGCGGCCAGGGCGGCACGGCGCCGGAAACCGGTG
>NZ_NEUB01000649.1 GCF_002910825.1 Streptomyces sp. SM1
CCCAGGACCCCCCGGCCACCAGCACCGCCACCGGCCTGTCCACCCCATCCGCCACCACCCGGCCCCCGACGGCCCCCACCCCGGGAGACACCCCGGAAGCGCGCTCTCCCGCCGGCCCCGACGGAAACCCGGCCGCCGGGCGCCCGGGAGGTGCCGTATGACCGGGCAGCCGATCAGAGTGCTGGTGGTCGAGGACGATCCGGTCGCCGCCGACGCCCATGTGATGTACGTCGGCCGGGTGCCCGGGTTCGTCGCGGTCGGCAAGGCGCGCACCGGCGCGGAGGCCCGCCGCGTGCTGGAGCGGACGCCCGTCGACCTGCTCCTCCTCGACCTGCACCTGCCCGACGTGCACGGCCTCCAGCTGGCCCGCTCGCTGCGGACGGCCGGCCACCACGCCGATGTGATCGCGGTGACCTCCGCCCGGGATCTCGCGGTCGTCCGCGAGGGGGTGTCGCTCGGGGTGGTGCAGTACCTACTGAAGCCGTTCACGTTCGCGACGCTGCGGGACCGGCTGCTGCGCTACACCGAGTTCCACGCGGCCGTGGGTGAGGCCGGCGGCCAGGACGAGGTGGACCGGGCGCTGGCCGCGCTGCGCGCGCCCGGACCGGCAGCCCTGCCGAAGGGGCTGAGCGCGCCCACACTGGAGCGGGTGACCGTGGCGCTGCGGGGCGCCGGGGAGGGCCTGACGGCGGCCGGCCTCGCGGAGGCGGTCGGCATCTCCCGTATCACCGCCCGCCGCTACCTCGAGCACCTGGTGGACGCGGGCCGGGCGGCCCGCCGCCCGCAGTACGGGACGGTGGGACGACCGGAGCTGCGGTACCGGTGGGTCCCCGGGAGCTGAGGGCCCGGCAGGAGCGGAACGACCGGTTTGCGCCGCGTGGGCGGTGCCCGGACGACGGTCCGCACGGGAGATTCTCGTCGTACGGGGTTTCGAGACCCGTGTGCCCGCGCTGCGCCGAGGCGACGCGGACGTCGACGACGGCGTGTGCATATGCCCGCTGAGCTTGCGTTTCGCGGTGCGACGAGCCGGAGCCCGGCGAACGCGACCGTCCACCCCCCGGCGGTTCGACTCGCCGGTAGCCGTACCTTCCTACAATCAGTGATCCTGGCCGAACAGACCGTAGTCATCCCTCGCGGGCGGCCCTAGCTTGTGGGCCGTGCACCGACTCCCCGCTCGTACCGACCGCCATCCGCCGCCGCCGTTCAACGCCCCCGCCGCCCGTCGGCTGCGGGCCGCTCTGGGTCTGGACGCCGAACAGGTGGCCCACACTCTGCGCGTCTCCTACGGGCTGCCGTATGTCACCCCGGCGCTCGTCGCGGGCTGGGAACACGGAACCGCCGCCCCCTCGCATCCCGAACTGGTCGCGCTGGCCGGTGTGTTGTGGTGCTCCCCCGGTGAACTCATCGGGCGCCCGCGCACCTTGCGCGAGCACCGGACCGCACGCGGCCTGGCACCCGAGGACGTCGCCCGTACGGTCGGCCACGAACTCCAGGCCTATCTGCGGATGGAGGAGACGGACCAGTGGCGCGGCAGCGAGCGGCAGTCGGCCACCCTGGCCCGGATGCTCGACCTGTCCCTGGCCGACGTCGTCACCGTCACCGGACAGGAGAACCGGCTCGCGGACCTGCTGCGCGGCGCGGTGACCACGCGCTGGCAGGCGTATGTGCGACCGGTCTCGAAGATCGCGCCGCTGGAGCGCCGGCTGCTGGAGGAGGTGCTCCACCGGCTGCACCGGGACTACCGGGGCCACATGGCCGCCACCCTCAGCTGGGGCGGCGGCCACGGCGACGCGGGCGACAGCGGCCGCGAGTTCCTCGACGGCGTCGTCGGACACTTCTGGACGGCGGTCGGGGAACACGGCCGGTGAGGAGAGGACCGGGACGCCGGCCGGCTGTCGTGGATCATTCGGTTGGCGTGACCGGGGGCCGCAGACCGAGCCACTGCTCGGCGTCCCAGGCCCGGAACCGCTCCACCTCGGTGAAGCCCAGCTTCGCCGCGAGGCGCATCGAGCGGATGTTGGCACTCTGGGTGGCGAGTACCACCGGCTCGCCGGGGAGGGCGCCGTCGAGCCAGTCGAGTGCCGCCGCGCACGCCTCCGCGGCGTATCCGTTCCCCCACGACCACGGAAGGAACAGGTGGCCGAGATCGACCTTCCCCGCGGCAGCCGGGCGACGGTGCTCCGCCGCCCTCCTGAGCAGGATCCGGCCGATCATCGCCCCGTCGAGACCGACGACGAAACTCCCGGGCCACCGCTCGGGCACCTCGGGCATCTCACGCTCGAGCTCGTCACGCGGCCGGGCTCCGCCGAGGTAGGTGTGCACCTCTGACGACGCCGGCAGCTAGATGAACGCCGCGCGGTCCCGCGCCTCGGGCTGCCGGAGTACGAGCCTCCGGGTCCGGATCGGTCCAGGTGGCCACGCGACGGATCCGAGTGCGGTCATGGCCGCCACCCCATCAGCGGCCTCGGCGGCGATCAAGGTTCCGCCGCACACCACCGGTCTCCATGGCCGTCGGGCCGCGCCGCCCGCCCGTCACCGGCACTCCGCCTAGAAGACCGACTCCGCCTCGTCCATCCGGTCCTTCGGGACCGTCTTCAGTTCGGTGACCGCCTCGGCCAGCGGCACCATCACGATGTCGGTGCCGCGCAGCGAGGTCATCCTGCCGAATTCGCCCTGGTGGGCGGCCTCCACCGCGTGCCAGCCGAAGCGGGTGGCGAGGACGCGGTCGTACGCGGTGGGGACGCCGCCGCGCTGGACGTGGCCGAGGATGACCGGCTTGGCCTCCTTGCCGAGGCGGCGCTCCAGCTCGTACGCCAGGGCCGTACCGATGCCCTGGAAGCGCTCGTGGCCGAACTTGTCGATCGCGCCCTTGCCGTAGTCCATGGTGCCGCCGGACGGGTGCGCGCCCTCGGCGACGCAGATCACCGCGAACTTCTTGCCGCGGGCGAAGCGCTCCTCCACCATCTTGACCAGCTGGTCCGGGTCGAAGGGGCGCTCGGGCAGGCAGATGCCGTGGGCGCCGGCGGCCATGCCGGACTCCAGGGCGATCCAGCCCGCGTGCCGGCCCATGACCTCGACGACCATCACCCGCTGGTGGGACTCGGCGGTCGTCTTGAGGCGGTCCATCGCCTCGGTGGCCACGCCGACCGCGGTGTCGAAGCCGAAGGTGCGGTCGGTGGAGGAGATGTCGTTGTCGATCGTCTTCGGGACGCCGACCACGGGCAGGCCCGCCTCGGACAGCATGTGCGCCGCCGTGAGCGTGCCCTCGCCGCCGATCGGGATCAGCGCGTCGATACCGAAGTCGCGGATCATGTCCGAGGCGTTCGCGCAGGCCTCGCGCAGCCGGTCGCGCTCCAGGCGGGCGGAGCCGAGTATGGTGCCGCCCCGGGCCAGGATGCCGCTGACCGCGTCGAGGTCGAGCGTGCGGTAACGGCCGTCGAGCAGGCCCGAGTAGCCGTCCTCGAAGCCGATGACCTCGTCGCCGTAGTTGTCGATCGCGCGGTGCACGACCGACCGGATCACTGCGTTCAGGCCGGGGCAGTCGCCGCCTGCGGTGAGAACTCCGATACGCATCGTGCTGTGTCTCCTGGTCCCTGTCGATACCGGTGAGCCAGCCCCGATTGTTTCATGCCGCCCGGTACGCCGCGGACGCCGGACGGGCGGGCGTCATAGCCAGCGGCGGAGGTACTGTCAAGGGGGATCCGCTCACCTCGGTGGGCGATTTTTGTGGCCGCGAGAGGATTCCCGCGGCCGCCCGCCGACGACTCTTGCGGCCCCCCGACGAAACGGAGAGCGCGCGTGACCCGCAGCGTGTACGTGACCGGTATCGACCGCGGCGACGGCCGGCAGGTCGTCGAACTCGGGGTCATGGAGCTCCTGACCCGGCAGGTCGACCGGGTGGGTGTGTTCCGTCCCCTGGTGCACGACGGGCCGGACCGGCTCTTCGAACTGCTGCGGGCCCGCTACCGGCTCACGCAGGACCCGGCCACCGTCTACGGCCTCGACTACCACGAGGCGTCCGCGCTCCAGGCCGAGCAGGGCACCGACGAACTGGTGTCCACCCTCGTGGACCGGTTCCACCTGGTCGCCCGCGACTACGAGGTCGTGCTCGTCCTCGGCACCGACTACGCCGACACCCAGTTCCCCGACGAACTGTCCCTGAACGCGCGGCTCGCCAACGAGTTCGGCGCCTCGGTGATCCCCGTCGTCGGCGGCCGCCGGCAGACCGCCGAGTCGGTGCGCGCCGAGACCCGCAACGCCTACCGCGCCTACGCCACCCTGGGCTGCGACGTGCTCGCCATGGCGGTCAACCTGGTCGCCCGCGAGGACCGGGACGAGATCGCCGGGCGGCTCACCAACCGCCTGCCGGTGCCCTGCTACGTGTTCCCCGACGAGCCGGCGCTCTCCGCCCCGACCGTCTCCCAGATCGCGCACACCCTGGGCGCCAAGGTGGTGCTCGGCGACGACTCCGGGCTCGCCCGCGACGCCCTGGACTTCGTCTTCGGCGGTGCGATGCTGCCGAACTTCCTCGCCGCCCTGTCCCCGGGCTGCCTGGTGGTCACCCCGGGTGACCGCGCGGACCTGGTCGTCGGGGCGCTGGCCGCGCACAGCGCCGGCACCCCGCCGATAGCCGGGGTGCTGCTCACCCTGGACGAGGTCCCGGCCCGGCACATCCTCACCCTCGCCGACCGGCTCGCCCCCGGCACCCCGGTGCTCTCGGTGCCCAGCACCAGCTTCCCCACCGCCGAGCAGCTCTTCTCCCTGGAGGGCAAGCTGAACGCGGCCACCCCGCGCAAGGCGGAGCGGGCGCTCGGCCTCTTCGAGCGGTACGCCGACACCGCGGAGCTCACCCAGCGCGTCTCCGCGCCGAGCAGCGACCGTGTCACCCCGATGATGTTCGAGCACAAGCTGCTCGAACAGGCCCGCTCCGACCTGCGCCGGGTGGTGCTGCCCGAGGGCTCCGAGGAGCGGGTGCTGCACGCGGCGGAGGTGCTGCTGCGCCGGGGCGTGTGCGAGCTGACGCTGCTCGGGGACGTCGACCAGATCCGCAAGAAGGCCGCCGACCTCGGGATCGACCTCGGCGACACCCAGCTGATCGACCCGGCCACGTCCGAGCTGCGGGACGCCTTCGCCGAGCAGTACGCGGCGCTGCGCGCCCACCGGGGCGTCACCGTGGAGCTGGCCTACGACGTCGTCTCGGACGTGAACTACTTCGGCACGCTGATGGTGCAGGAGGGCCTCGCCGACGGCATGGTGTCGGGCTCGGTGCACTCCACGGCCGCGACCATCCGGCCGGCCTTCGAGATCATCAAGACCCGGGAGGACGCGCGGATCGTCTCCTCGGTCTTCTTCATGTGCCTGGCCGACAAGGTCCTCGTCTACGGCGACTGCGCGGTCAACCCCGACCCGGACGCCGAGCAGCTCGCCGACATCGCCGTGCAGTCGGCGGTGACGGCCGCGCGGTTCGGGGTGGAGCCGCGGATCGCGATGCTGTCGTACTCGACGGGCACGTCCGGTTCCGGCGCCGACGTGGACAAGGTGCGCACCGCCACCGAGCTGGTGCGCTCCCGCCGGCCGGAGCTGCGGATCGAGGGGCCGATCCAGTACGACGCGGCCGTGGAGCCGTCGGTCGCGGCGACGAAGCTGCCGGGCTCGGAGGTGGCCGGTCAGGCGACCGTGCTGATCTTCCCCGACCTGAACACCGGCAACAACACCTACAAGGCCGTGCAGCGCTCGGCCGGCGCGATCGCCGTCGGCCCGGTGCTGCAGGGTCTGCGCAAGCCGGTCAACGACCTGTCCCGGGGCGCCCTGGTCCAGGACATCGTCAACACCGTCGCCATCACGGCGATCCAGGCCCAGTCCCCGGACCCGGCCCCGAGCGAGAAGGCAGCCGCCCAGTGAGCCCGTCCCGTGTCCTCGTCCTCAACTCCGGCTCCTCGTCCGTGAAGTACCAGCTGCTGGAGATGGAGGACAGCGGCAGGCTGGCCACCGGGCTGATCGAGCGGATCGGCGAGCGGACCTCCCTGGTGCGGCACACCCCGCTCGCGTCGGGCGGCGAGGCCCGGGAGCGGACCGGCAGGGTCGCCGACCACGAGGCCGCCCTGAAGGCCATGGCGGAGGAGCTGGCCGCCGACGGGCTGGGCCTGGACTCCCCCGAGCTGGCCGCGATCGGCCACCGCGTGGTGCACGGCGGGAAGCACTTCACCGAGCCGACGGTGATCGACGACGCCGTCCTCGCGGAGATCGAGCGGCTGATCCCGGTGGCGCCGCTGCACAACCCGGCCAACCTCACCGGTATCCGTACGGCCATGACGCTGCGCCCGGACCTGCCGCAGGTCGCCGTCTTCGACACGGCCTTCCACACCACGATGCCGGAGTCGGCCGCCCGCTACGCGATCGACGTGCGGACCGCCGACGAGCACCGCATCCGCCGCTACGGCTTCCACGGCACCTCGCACGCGTACGTCTCCCGGGAGACCGCGAGGCTGCTGGGCAAGGCGCCCGAAGAGGTGAACGTCATCGTGCTGCACCTGGGCAACGGGGCGTCCGCCTCGGCGGTGCGGGGCGGGCGCTGCGTGGACACCTCGATGGGGCTGACGCCCTTGGAGGGGCTGGTGATGGGTACGCGGTCCGGAGACATGGACCCGGCCGTCATCTTCCATTTGATGCGCGTTGGCGGAATGTCCGCCGACGAGATCGACACTCTTCTCAACAAGAGGAGCGGCCTGGTCGGACTGTGCGGGGACAACGACATGAGGGAGATCCGGCGCCGGATCGACGAGGGCGACGAACAGGCGGAGCTGGCGTTCGACATCTACATTCACCGTCTGAAGAAGTACATCGGCGCCTATTACGCCGTTCTCGGACGGGTGGACGCGGTGGCCTTCACCGCCGGGGTCGGCGAGAACGCCGCTCCGGTGCGGGAGGCGGCCGTGGCGGGCCTGGAGGGAATGGGCCTGGCGGTCGACGGCGGGCGCAACGCCGTACGCGGCGGCGGGGCGCGGCTGATCTCGCCCGAGGGTGCGCGGGTCGCCGTGGCGGTGGTGCCGACGGACGAGGAAATGGAGATCGCACAGCAGACCTACGCACTGGTCGGAAAACACAACTGAGCAGGGACTTTCTCATCTGTATCTTCCGCCAGACGGAATATTCCGTAGCGAAACAAACCGATAGGATCGCCCTATGCGCCGTTCGAAAATCGTCTGTACTCTCGGCCCCGCGGTCGACTCCCACGAGCAGCTTGTCGCCCTGATCGAAGCCGGCATGAACGTGGCCCGCTTCAACTTCAGCCACGGCACGCACGCCGAGCACCAGGGCCGGTACGACCGGGTCCGGGCCGCCGCCAAGGAGACGGGCCGGGCCATCGGTGTCCTCGCCGACCTCCAGGGCCCGAAGATCCGCCTGGAGACCTTCGCCGAGGGCCCCGTCGAGCTGGTGCGCGGTGACGAGTTCACCATCACCACCGAGGACGTCCCGGGCGACAGGACGATCTGCGGGACGACCTACAAGGGGCTCCCGGGCGACGTCTCCCGCGGCGACCAGATCCTGATCAACGACGGCAACGTCGAGCTGAAGGTGCTGGACGTCGAGGGCCCCCGGGTGAAGTCCATCGTCATCGAGGGCGGTGTCATCTCCGACCACAAGGGCATCAACCTGCCCGGCGCGGCCGTGAACGTGCCCGCGCTGAGCGAGAAGGACATCGAGGACCTGCGGTTCGCCCTGCGGATGGGCTGCGACCTGGTCGCGCTGTCCTTCGTCCGGGACGCGGGCGACGTCGCCGACGTCCACCGCGTGATGGACGAGGAGGGCCGCCGGGTCCCCGTCATCGCCAAGGTGGAGAAGCCGCAGGCGGTGGAGAACATGGAGGACGTCGTGGCGGCCTTCGACGCCGTCATGGTCGCGCGCGGCGACCTGGCCGTCGAATATCCGCTCGAGAAGGTCCCCATGGTGCAGAAGCGCCTGATCGAGCTGTGCCGGCGCAACGCCAAGCCGGTGATCGTGGCGACCCAGATGATGGAGTCGATGATCACCAACTCCCGGCCGACCCGCGCCGAGGCCTCCGACGTGGCCAACGCGATCCTGGACGGCGCCGACGCGGTCATGCTGTCGGCCGAGTCCAGCGTGGGCGCGTACCCGGTCGAGACCGTGCGGACCATGTCGAAGATCGTCCAGGCGGCCGAGCAGGAGCTGCTCTCCAAGGGCCTGCAGCCGCTGGTGCCGGGCAAGAAGCCGCGCACCCAGGGCGGTTCGGTGGCCCGCGCCGCCTGCGAGATCGCCGACTTCCTCGGCGGCAAGGGCCTGGTGGCCTTCACCCAGTCCGGCGACACGGCCCGGCGGCTGTGCCGCTACCGCGTCGCCCAGCCGATCCTGGCGTTCACCACCGACGAGTCGACCCGCAACCAGCTGACGCTCAGCTGGGGCGTCGAGCCGCACGTCGTGCCGTTCGTGAACAGCACCGACGAGATGGTCGAACTGGTGCAGCAGGAGCTGGTCAAGCTGAACCGCTTCAGCGAGGGCGACACCGTGATCATCACGGCCGGCTCGCCCCCCGGCGTCCCCGGCACCACCAACATGGTCCGCGTCCACCACCTGGGCGGCGCGACCGCCTGACGGCGCACATGACCGAGGGCGCCCCCTGTGGACAGGGGGCGCCCTCGGTACGGTTCGCGGCTCCCGGAAGGTCCGCGGGACGCTCAGGTGACGTACTGGTGCAGTCCGGGTATGTGCAGGGTTCCGCCGAACTGGCCGGCCTGCTGCACCGTGACGTCGGTGAAGTAGATCAGCGGGATGTTCAGCGGCGGAGGGTGCTCCGGGTCGAAGGTGATCGGGATGAGCCCGAGCAGCTTGCCGGAGATGCTCTCCGTGTACATCACGGTGTCGCCGTCGCGGATGGTGGACGTCGAGCCCTTGGCCGCCTGCACGTGGTAGGTCTTGCCGGACTGTTCGTCCTTGACCGTCTGGTGCAGGTCGCCGATGTCGGTGCCGTTGGAGACGACGTACTTCAGGACCTTCTTGGTGGTCCCGCCGGCGGTCCGCACCTCGACGATGCCCTTGTAGTCGGCGCCCTTGAGTGTCAGCGAGCTGGCGTTCAGGAACCAGGGTTCGTCGGGCAGCGGGACCTTGTTGTCGACGCCGCCCTCGGCGTCGGTGGCGACCGGGCAGTCCTCGAGGTCGGCGCCGGAGGTCTCGGAGGGGCTCGGCGAGGCGGTGGCCTCGGGGGTGGCGGCCGACTCCTCCTCCGCCTCCGGCTTGTCCTGCGCCTTCTCCTCCGCCTTGTCCTCCGCCTCGCCGGCGGCACCGTCGGACGCCTCGTCGGCGGTGTCCTTCGCGTTGTCCTTCGCCGGTTCGGACGACTTCTCCTCGGCCGCGTCCTCGGCGGCCGGGGCGGAGGCGGACGGGGTGGCGCTCGGGCTCGCCGTCTCCTCCTCCTTGGGAGTGAAGACGTCCTTGACGGCGTCCCCGATCTCCTCCAGGAGGTTGCGGTCGGTCTCCGAGGGGGCCGGCGCGGGCTCGGCCGGCTGCTCGGCGGCCTGCCCGGCCGCGGACGCGGAGGGCGTCGGCTCGGGCGCGGGCTTGTCGTCGGAACCTGAATCCGGCGAAGAGTCCGATCCCTTGTCGTCGTCCTTGTCCGGGTCCTGCTGCGCGGGCGCCGAGGGAGTCGGCTCGGCCGAGGGCTCGTCGTCGGGGGACGCGCTGTCGTCGGCCGTCTCGGAGGGGGTGGGTGACGCGGTGGCGTCCTTCCCCTTCTCCGCCTCCTCGATGGCCTCCAGGCACTCCTTGAACTCCTCGGCCGTCAGGTTCTTCGACGACGGCTGGTCGTCGGCCTGGGCGAGAGTCGGGGTGAAGCCCATCCCCATGAGCACCGCGGTCGGCATCGCCGCGATGGCTATCGCCTTCCCGGCAGGCATGTGGAACCTGGTGAACAGCGGCTTCTTGGGTGCCGCGTGGCGCGGCCCGGTTCTCACACGGGACGTCTCCACATCAGTCCCGTGGGTCACCTCGTCAGCCGGCACTGTGCCTCCCGTTCGCCCCGTTCGCCGGGCTCGTTCCTGACAGGTCTTTCTCTCCCAGCGTCTTGGGCGCGTGGGAGTGGTCCTCGTCGCCCGACGGCGCGGTGCCGTCGAAGGGTTCGAGAACCGTGGTGTCGGTGTCCGCGCCCTCCGGGGTCCCGCCGTGGCCGTCGCCGCCGGCCGGCGGCTCCTCGGCGGGCGGTGCGCCCGGCGCCCACGACACGGCCATCGCTCCGCCGATCAGGGCGAGGAGGAAGCCGATCAGGAAGCCGCCGATGTTGGACACGGGGATGGACACCAGCGCCAGCAGGATCGCCGCGACGCCGGCGAAGACCCGGATGTGCTGCTGGAACCAGATGCTGCCGCCGAGGACGACGAGCAGCACACCGATGATCAGGGACCCGGCGCCCGCCGTGGTCGCCATGGCCAGCGTCAGGTGTCCGATCTGGAGGTTCGCGTACGGGAAGTAGGCGATGGGGAGTCCGCCGAGCATGACGAACAGCCCGGCCCAGAACGGCCGCGCGCCCCGCCAGGCGCGGAACTGCAGCCTACGGCGGGTGAACTGGCCGGCGGCGGCAGGAGTCTCGGCGCTCATGGAAAACAGCTCCCTGGTACGGCTTTGCTGTGGTGGTGATGTGCGCCGCGCGTGAAGGCGCGGCGGGAAGGTGGACGGGCGGGGGCGCCACCGGCTCCCCCGCCCGTCAGCGAATGCTTAGTAGCACTCCTTGACACCCGTGGAGAGAGACATCTTCAGACCGCTGAGCTTGAAGGTTCCGGCGGTGGTCGCCCACGCCGTCTGCTTCACGTCCTTCAGGACGGCCTTCTCGGCCTGCTGGGCGAAGCCGTACGGGTTGGCCTGCTCGCCGCCACCCTTCATGCCCGGACCCTTGCTGGCGTCCTTGGCGGCCACACCGATGTCGATGTTCGTGAACGTCGCGTCGGCGTTCAGGTCGGCGACGTCGATGTAGAGGTTCTCGGCCTCCACCGGCGCACCCTGTCCGGCACGCAGCATCAGGCTGACGTTCCCGAGCACCGGAATGTTCGGGGTGACGACCGACTGACACATGTTCTTGATGGTCGCCGACTTGAACGCCGAGACCGCGACGGGGTGAACCGTCTTCTTGCCGGTGAGGGTGTACCCCTCGTCGAGGGCGCCGTACTGCGAGAAGCCCTCACCGACGAGCTCGTCCGTGGTGACCTTGAACGACTGGCCCGACACGCTGAACGACGCCGCGAGGGCACCCTGCGCGAGGGCGACACCTATGCACGCCGTGGCGGCGACGCTGGGCACCATGACCACAGCGAACCGCTTCCATCTGGTCCCGCCACGCACCTGGGACTCCATATTTCCTCCTTCTCGGACGTACATCTCCTGTCCTGACTCGCCGCCATGAACGGCGACTCAGCCGGGCAGGGATGGGAGAAGTGCTACGTCCTCGGGAAGGAGAGCGCCCGAACTCGACGACACGTACAACGCGCCCGAATCACCGGCGATCACCCCCGAGCGACAACCACTGGTCGCGCCTGACACGCATCACGCACAACCCTGCTGGACAGGCTTCACCCGGAGGGCGAAGACCCCCCTGTCCAAGAGCCGGCGCCACTGCCGCCCGCTCTGCTCGGTGGGGACCCAGGAGTTCCCGCGGCCCGACCGGCTGCCGGGGGTACGGGTATGGGACCGAGCGTCGCCGATCGTGGTGCATTCTCGCCGCCCGCACAAGGGGGTTCGTTACTCGCTAGTAACGGCCGGGTAACCCCGTAACGGCCCGCAGGCTCCGCCCGGCGACGCTCGGTGCATCGCGGGGGCCGTACAAAACTATTGATCCCTGGACAGAATCCGACAGATCAGCGACGGCAACTTACTCGGAGTAACAGCGGCCGCGATTACCAAGGTTTGGTAAAGCGCGGCCGCGTCGAGCCCCCGTGAGCCAATCCGTAACTCGGGCACCACGGACCGAACGACCGGCAAACCGGACGCTATCGGGCGCCGGTACCGGCGCGGCTCGGACACCCGGGCCGCTCAGTGGCCCGATCCGGCATCCGGGCCGCTCAGACACCCGATCCGGCGTCCGGTCCAGCCCCGTCCGCTCTAGAACAGGGCCCGAGCCAGCGCCCGGCGGGCGGCGATCACCCGCGGATCCTCGGCGCCGACCACCTCGAACAGCTCCAGCAGCCGTACCCGCACGGCGTCACGCTCGTCGCCCGCCGTACGGGCGACCGTCTCGATGAGCCGGCCGAAGGCGTCCTCGGCATGCCCGCCCGCCAGGTCCAGGTCGGCGGCCGCGATCTGCGCGGCGGCGTCCCGCGGCTTCTCGGCGGCGTCCTTGCGCACCTGCTGCGGGTCCAGGCCCTGTACCCGCTGGAGCAGTTCGGCCTGGGCGAGACCGAGCGCGGCCTCCGGGTTGCCCGGGTCGTCGGCGAGCACGTTCTTGTACGCCTGGACGGCACCGGCGAGGTCACCGCTGTCCAGCGCCTGGACGGCGGCCTCCAGCAGGGCGTCGTAGGGCCCGACGGCCTCCTCCGGGGCGGCCTCCGGGGCCCCGCCCGGTACGGCGTCGGGATCGACGGTGAGACCGGTCAGACCGAAGCGCTGCTCGCCGACCTGCACCAGCTGGTCGAAGGTCTGGCGGATCTGCTCCTCGCCCGCGGCTCCCTGGAAGAGCGGCAGCGCCTGCCCGGCCACCACCGCGAAGACCGCCGGGATCCCCTGGATCCCGAACTGCTGCATCAGCATCTGGTTGGCGTCGACGTCGATCTTGGCGAGCATGACGCGGCCGTTGTACTCGACGGTGAGCCGCTCCAGCAGAGGGCTCAGCTGCTTGCAGGGCTCGCACCACTCGGCCCAGAAGTCGATGACGACCGGGACCTCGGTGGACCGCTGCAGAACGTCGCGCTCGAAGCCGGCCTCGTCGACGTCGATGACGAGATCGGCCGGGGAGATCGCACCTCCGCCGCCCTGCCGTGCCGTCTCGGCGCGCGCCTGCTCCGCCTTCGCCTTGGCCTCCTGGGCCGCCTTCACCGCGGCGAGGTCGACGACCCCGCTCATGGACATGTTCCGTGGCTGCATGCGTCTATCCTCCCCCGTACACCGCGTGTGTGTGAAAAACGCCCGGGAAACCCGGACGTACGTGTGGTGTTGGCGCCGGGTCCCCACCCCGCGCCGGTGGTCGTCGCTCGGGTGCGCCGGCCACAGGCACCTTTCGCTACGGGTCGTAGCGTAATACCGATCGGGGTCCGCGCGGCACCCCTTCCCCGTGATCTCTCTCACGACCGACCGCGCGGTATCCGCCGGTTATGGTCGTGCCATGCAGAGCCGCACCCCCGCCGGTCGCACCGGGCGCCCGCGCAACGCCGCCGCGGACGCCGCGATCCTGGCCGCGACGCGGCAGGCTCTGGTCGAACTCGGGTGGTCCAAGCTCACCTTGGGGGACGTGGCGGTCCGCGCGGGGGTCGCCAAGACCACCCTCTACCGCCGCTGGCCGGGCAAGAACGAACTGGTCGTGGACGCCGTCGCGGAGCTCTTCGACGAGCTGACCCTGCCCGACCGGGGCTCGCTGGCCGCCGACATCGAGGGCGTGGTGCTCCAGTTCGCCGCGATACTGGCCCGCCCGGAGGCCCGGAGCGGACTGATGGCGGTGGTCGCCGAGGCCACCCGTGACGAGGCCCTGCGCGAGCGCATCCGCGCCTCCATCGTCGAACGCCAGAAACGTCTCGTCCTCGCGGGCCGGGCGCGGGCGCAGGCACGGGGCGAGCTGGCGCCGGAGTCCGACCCCGACGAGGCGGCCCGCGCGGTCGACCTGATCTTCGACATGGTGGCCGGCGCGGTGGTGCACCGCACCCTGGTGAGCGCGGAACCGGCCGACGAGAAGTGGGTACACGGCTTCACCCGCGTCCTGGTCTTCGGCCTCACCCCCGGCCCCGGTCCCGGCCCCGGATGATCCGTACCGGCCGCGGTCGGCCGGTAGTCGCCTGTCGCCCTCCCCCGGCGCCCTGCGAGGATCCTGGTCACCCCGACCGGGACATCGGGACATACGGGAGACCCAGCGGCCAGGGAGGCTCACTTGACCGGGACCGGACCCGGCACCGCACGGATCGACACGTCCAGGCCGCACCCGGCCCGGGTCTACACCGACTGGCATCCCGAGCTCGCCGACGGGGAGAGCACCGACGACAGCGCCGTGATCTCGCTGTACGGCGCGGTGGGCCGCAAGCCGTAGCGGGGCACCGCCCCGGCGGCACCCCGGCGGCACCCCAAAACCCGCTTATGATGCCCCGGTGTTCGATTCCCGGCACATCAAGACGTTCCACGAGGTGGTCAGGACCGGCTCCTACTCGGCCGCCGCCCGTACCCTCGGCTACACCCAGCCGGCGATCACCCAGCAGATGAAGGCCCTGGAGCGGGACACCGGCTCCGCCCTGTTCGTCCGGGTGGGCCGGGGACTGCGGCTCACCGAGGCCGGTGAGGCGCTGGCCCGGCACACCTCGGCCATCCTCGACGCCATGACCGCCGCGCAGGAGCAGATGAACGCGCTCACACGGCTGCGGGCCGGACGGGTCCGCCTGTGCGCCTTCCCCAGCGCCAACTCCACGCTCGTCCCCGAGGCCCTGGCCCGGCTGACGGCCGACCACCCCGCCCTGCGCGTGGACCTGTTGGAGAACGAGCCGCCCGAGTCGCTGCGGCGGCTGACCCGCGGCGAGTGCGACATCTCGCTGGCGTTCACCTATCCCGGGCTGCACGAACAGGTGCCGCAGGGACTGGTGGAGATCCCGCTCCTGGAGGACCAGCTGACCGTGCTGCTGCCGGCCGGGCACCCACTGGCCCGGCGACGGGCGGTCCGGCTCACCGAACTCTCCGGGGAGCGCTGGATCGCCGGCTGCCCGCGCTGCCGGGCCAACCTGCTGCACGAATGCGCGGAGCAGGGCTTCGTCCCCGACATCGCCTTCATGACCGACGACAACCTCGCCGTGCAGAGCCTGGTCGCGGAGGGACTGGGGGTGGCCATGCTCCCCTCGCTGGTCCTCAACTTCATGCGCCATCCGAAGGTCGCCGGCCGTCCGCTCCGGCCCGTCTCCCGGCGCCAGATCTCGGCGTACGTGCTGCCCGAGCACCTGCGCATACCGGCCACGGCGCGGGTGCTGGACCGGCTGAAGGCGGTCGCCGCCGCGAAGGACGGCTGCTGAGCCGTCCGCGAGCGGCCTCATCCATAAGCGTCACTTGGGCAAGGCGAAGAAACTCGCGTTGGACGTCATGCGTCCGCCGGTCCGACGCTGCCGGTATGCCTCCCGCCGCCAGTGCCACGAGTGTCCCGGGCGCCTACACCGCCCCGCGCCCCACCGCACGCCTCGCCGCCCTGATCGCGGACATCAGAGGCACCGTCGGCCGCGGACTGCCGCCCGACCCGACGGCCCACCTCGTCGGCGAGTGCCTCGTCCCGCACCTGGGCGCCCCCGACCTGCTCACCCCCGAGCAGTGCGCGAGCGACCCGGCGCGCTACCGGCAGCACCTGCTGCACGCCGAGCACGACGGCAGCTTCTCCCTCGTCGCCCTGGTCTGGCTGCCCGGCCAGGGCACCTCCGTGCACGACCACATCGCCTGGTGCACCACCGGCGTCCACGAGGGCCGGGAGCACGAGCGGCGGTACCGGCTGCTGCCAGCCACCGGCCCGGACACCGGCGCGCGGCTGGTCGCCACCGCGGACGTGGTCAGCGAACGCGGCGAGGTCTGCGGCTTCGCCCCGCCCGGGGACATCCACCGGGTGTGGAACGGCGGACCGGGCACGGCGATATCCCTGCACGTCTACGGCGCCGACATATCCCGCTTCGGCACCAGCGTCCGCCGCGTCTACCCGCAGCCGGCCGACCGCTGATGGCGCTGCTGAGGGAACGGTCCGCCGCGGCGACGGCCCCGAACGGCCCGGTGGCCCCCGCCCGCCGTACCGGACTCGCCCTCGCGGCGCTCGGGGTGGCCGTCGCCTGGGGCGTGCACCGGCTCCTGCCCGCCGTGCCGATGCTCACCGCCGCCGTCGTGCTCGGCATCGTGGCCGCGCATCTGCCCCGACTGCGGACGGTCGTACGGACCACCGCGCGGCCGGGGCTGTCCTGCGCGGGCAAGCGCCTGATGCGGGCCGGCATCGTGCTCCTCGGGCTGCGACTCGCCTTCGACGACATCCGCGCCCTCGGCTGGGCCACCGTCCTGATGGTGTTCGGCGTGGTCGCGGTCACCCTGCTGGGCACCTGGTGGCTCGGCAGACGGCTGGGGCTGCCCGGCGACCAGCCGCTGCTGATCGCCGCCGGATACGCGGTGTGCGGGGCGTCGGCGATCGGCGCGGTGGGCGAGGCGCGGGGCAGTGACGAACGGGACGCGGCCACCTCGGTCGCCCTGGTCACCCTCTGCGGGACGCTCGCCATCGCCGTACTGCCGCTGCTGCAGGGCGTACTCGGGCTGGCCGACGCGGAGTTCGGCCGCTGGGTCGGCGCGAGCGTGCACGACGTCGGGCAGGTGGTCGCCACCGCCCAGACGGCGGGCGCTGCCGCACGTACTGAAGAACGTGTGCTCCGCGTGGACCGCGTCCGCCAT
>NZ_NEUB01000650.1 GCF_002910825.1 Streptomyces sp. SM1
CGCGACGGCGCAGCCGGCGAGCAGCGCGTAGAAGGTGATCCGGGGGGTGGTGAGGGCCGTCAGGACGGCGATCATCGCCCAGCGTTCACCGATCGGCAGGACGATCACGCGGCGCGCCCAGACCGTCCAGCCGACGCTGTCGAGCCGGCCGGAGAGGGCGGCGGTGGGGCCGGAGCCGGCGGTGGTCTTGTCGCGGTTGGCCTCGCTGAAGGAGAAGTCGACCACGTGCCGGCAGGTCTGCAGGATTATGGCGCCGAGCGCCAGGGACCATACGTCGTCGCCGCCGCGCGCGGCCCCGAGGGCGAGGCCGGCGTAGTAGGCGTACTCCTTCGCCCGGTCGAAGGTGGCGTCGAGCCAGGCGCCGAGGGTGGAGTACCGCAGCGTGTACCGGGCGAGCTGGCCGTCGGCGCAGTCCAGCACGAAGGAGGCCATGAGCAGCACGCCGGCGGCGACGAAGCCGGGGCGGGTGCCGGTCGCGGCGCAGGCGGCGGCCAGCAGCGCGGTGATCAGCGAGGCGGTGGTGACCTGGTTGGGGGTCAGTCCGCGGCGGGCGCACCAGCGGGCGAGGTAGCGGGAGTAGGGGCTGATGAAGTGGGTGGTGAAGAACCCGTCGCGGGCCTTGACCGCGGACTTCAGGCGCAGCGCCTCGTCGTCGACGGCGGCGACCGCCTGCCGGGCCTCGTTGCGGGCCTGGGGGTCGGCGGGAACCTCGGCCACGAGACTGCCGAGTTCGGGGCGGTGCACGCCGGCACCGTCGCCGTCGAGGGCGGTGGCGATGCGGTCGGCGAGGCCGGTGACGAGGGTGGTGCCGCTCCCGTGGGTCCCGGCCGCCGAGTTCTCGCGGGCCATCGCTCGGATCAGGGCCCGACGGCCCGCCTGCTGGGCGGTGACGGCGCCGGGGATCGCGGAGATCGGGAAGCGGGGGTCGGTGAGGCCGAGGCGCAGCGCGTGCACATGGCCCACGAAGCGGGTGTCGACCACGGCGACCCGCTGCTGCGGGGGGACCTCGGCGAGCAGTGTCTCGGCCTCGGCGGTGCCGGACGCGGTCCGCACCTCGAAGCCGAGGGAGCGCAGGTCGCCCTCGATCGACGAACCGGGGACCGGCTGGCCGGTGAGGATGGCGGTCGACAACCGAATCTCACTCCCTGGGTACCGGCGCGTCCACGCCGGTGGTGTACACGATGAAGCGCCCGTACAGGGCCTCCGGGCGGCATGTCGGCAGAGGCTATCGGATATCCGGAAGCCCGCGTTCACCGCCCGTTCCACGGCTGGACCGACGCGGTTGGCCCACGTCGCCGATGCCGGTCATCATCGGGGATGCGGGGCCCGTCCCACAAACCGCTCCCCAGAAGGGATATAGGGGGCCACTTCAGGAAATCACGGGCGTGATGCCGGTTCCGCACGGTCGGGAGGGCGGGGGATGCCCGACTCGGCCCGGATGCCCGGCGCACATCGGCCCGGGCCGGGCCCGGCCCGGCATGACGCGACTCGGCACGGTACGGCTCGGCGGGGTGCGGCGCGGCACGGCTGGGTGCGGCTCGGCATAGGGTGGACGACCATGACTTGGCTGATCACCGGCGGAGCCGGTTACATCGGGGCACATGTGGTGCGGGCCATGACGGGCGCCGGGGAACGGGTCGTCGCGCTGGACGACCTCTCGGCCGGCGTGCCGGAGCGTCTCCCCGCCGATGTCCCGCTGGTCAGGGGCTCGTCCCTGGACGGCGAGCTGCTGAAGCGCGCCCTCGCGGAGCACGAGGTGACGGGCGTGCTGCATCTCGCCGCGCGCAAGCAGGTCGCCGAGTCCGTGGCCCAGCCGGCCCGGTACTACCGGGAGAACGTGGGCGGTCTCGCGACGCTCCTGGAGGCCGTCGCGGAGGCCGGGGTCCGGCGCTTCGTCTTCTCCTCGTCCGCGGCCGTCTACGGCGATCCCCAGGTGGATCTGATCACGGAGGAGACGCCCTGCGCCCCGGTGAACCCCTACGGCGAGACGAAGCTCGCCGGGGAGTGGCTGGTGCGGGCGGCCGGCCGTGCACACGGCATGTCCACGATGTGCCTGCGCTATTTCAACGTGGCGGGGGCGGCGGCGCCGGAGCTGGCCGACACCGGCGTCTACAACATCGTGCCGATGGTCTTCGACCGGCTCACCCGCGACGAGGCCCCCCGCGTCTTCGGCGACGACTATCCGACGCCGGACGGCACGTGCGTCCGTGACTACATCCACGTGGCCGATCTGGCGGAGGCGCACCTCGCGGCGGCCCGGAGGCTGTCGGACGGGGACCTGACCGGGGACCTCACCCTGAACATCGGGCGCGGCGAGGGTGTCTCGGTGCGCGAGCTGATCACGGCCATCGGTGAGGTCACCGGCGACACCCGGGCCCCGCTCGTCGAACCCCGCCGCCCGGGCGACGCTCCCCGCGCGGTGGCTTCGTCGGCCCTCGCGGGCGAGCGGCTGGGCTGGACCGCCGGCCGTTCGGTGTACGAGATGGTCGACTCGGCCTGGCAGGGCTGGCAGCTTCACCACGCCACTGCGGCAGGGCCGCTGGGACAGCGCTGACCTGCGGATCGTTTCCGCAGGTCAGGGCACATGACAACGGTGTTCAGTGCCGCGTTGCCCGCTGCCCCCCGCCCGTAGTTCACTACTGTCCCGGCGGACATCTGCGGAAAGGCGGCGGCACCCATGGGGGCTGGGCACGATCACGGGCACACGCACGGCGCGCCTGCCGGCGGCACGGCCAGTGCGGCGTACCGCGGCAGACTGCGGGCGGCGCTGGCGATCACGCTCGGTGTCATGGTGGTCCAGATCGTCGGCGGGGTGCTGGCCGACTCGCTCGCGCTGGTCACGGACGCGGCGCACATGGCGACGGACGCCCTGGGTCTGGGCATGGCGCTGCTCGCGATCCACTTCGCGAGCCGCCCGCCCAGCGAGCGCCGCACCTTCGGGCTCGCCCGCGCGGAGATCCTCGCGGCCCTGGCCAACTGTCTGCTGCTGCTCGGCGTCGGCGGCTACGTGCTGTACGAGGTGGTCGAACGGTTCGTCACCCCGGCCGACACCAAGGGCGGGCTGGCGATGGTGTTCGGCGCGATCGGCCTGGTCGCCAACCTGGTGTCGCTGACCCTTCTGACGCGCGGGCAGAAGGAGAGCCTGAACGTGCGCGGCGCCTTCCTGGAGGTGGCGGCCGACGCGCTCGGCTCGGTCGCGGTGATCGTCTCCGCGCTGGTGATCGTGACCACCGGCTGGACCACCGCGGACCCGATCGCCTCCCTGGTGATCGCGCTGATGATCGTGCCCCGCAGCGTGAAGCTGCTGCGCGAGACCCTGGACGTCCTGCTCGAGGCGGCGCCCAAAGGTGTCGACATGACCCAGGTGCGGGCGCACATGCTGGCCACGCCCGGTGTCGAGGACGTGCACGATCTGCACGCCTGGACGATCACCTCGGGGATGCCCGTGCTCTCGGCGCACGTGGTCGTCAGTTCCGAGACCCTGACGTCCCTCGGGCACGAGAAGATGCTGCACGAGCTGCAGAGCTGTCTGGATGATCACTTCGACGTGGAGCACTGCACGTTCCAGCTGGAGCCGGTGGGGCACGCCGAGCACGAGGCGCGTCTTTGCCACTGAGGCGGCCCGACAGCGCCCCGGTGCACCGATGCGCCGGGTGGCGCGGCCCTCCGCCCCCCTGCCGTGTCCCTTTCCCCCGCAGCCCTCTCCCGCGGACGGTTCCCGGCCGGACGCCGCGGGCACGATCAGCTCCGGGGCCAGGGCCAGGGCCAGGGCCAGGGCCGGGGCCGGTTCCGTCCCGGGTGGCGCCGACTGCCTCCGGCACCGCCGGGGGACATGCGGGCGAGGACCGGAGTGCCGGGAGTGCCGGATTCGTGCGGCAGACTTGGGGCGCGAAGACCGAGTGAAGGATGGGTATGCCGATCACACCTGCCACCGCGACGAACAGCCCGTCGAGCGGCACCGCCGAGCCGATTTTGCTGGAACTGGTCGACGAGGACGGCGTGACGATCGGCACCGCGGAGAAGCTGGCCGCGCATCAGCCGCCGGGGCAGCTGCACCGGGCGTTCTCGGTGTTCCTGTTCGACGAGCGGGGGCGGCTGCTGCTCCAGCGGCGGGCGCTGGGCAAGTACCACTCCCCCGGTGTCTGGTCCAACACCTGCTGCGGTCACCCGTACCCCGGTGAGGCGCCGTTCGCGGCGGCGGCCCGGCGGACCTTCGAGGAGCTGGGAGTGTCCCCCTCGCTGCTCGCCGAGGCGGGCACGGTCCGCTACAACCACCCGGACCCGGCGTCGGGCCTGGTGGAGCAGGAGTACAACCACCTCTTCGTCGGCATGGTGCAGTCGCCGCTGCGGCCGGACCCCGAGGAGGTGGCGTCCACGGCGTTCGTGACCCCGGCCGAGCTGGCGGAGCGGCACGCGCGGGACAGCTACTCGGCGTGGTTCATGACCGTCCTGGACGCCGCCCGGCCGGCGGTCCGGGAACTGACCGGACCGTCGGCCGGCTGGTGACCGGCTAGAGGATCCGTGCGGGCTTGAGCGGCAGGGCGGCCCAGATCACCTTGCCGCCTCCCGCGGTGTGCTCGACCTCGCAGACCCCGCCGGCCTCACGGGCGATCTCGCGCACCAGGAGCAGTCCGCGGCCACCGGTGCGGGCGTGGTCGGTCTCCAGGGCGGTGGGGCGGTAGGGGTGGTTGTCCTCCACGGACACCCGGACCCATTCGGCGCCCACGGCCACCTCGACGGCGAGCGTCGGGGACAGCAGCGCCGCGTGCCGTACGGCGTTGGTGACCAGCTCCGAGACGATCAGCAGGAGGCCCTGCACCACGTCGTCCGCGACCGGAACCCCCTGCCGCGTCAGCAGGTCACGCACGGCGTGGCGGGCCTGCGGGACCGAGGCGTCCACGGCCGGGGCGGTGAACCGCCAAACACCTTCGTACGGCAGCGGATCGCCACCCTCACGCTCGATTGTCACCACACGTCGAGTGTTGATACCGACCGGCTCCGCACCTCGGCACTGAAGAGAAGTCAGCGAATATCGAGCGATTCCGACCGTCGACGCGAGACACGGTCGCTTACGGGACCGTTTCCGCGCACTGCCTGCCGTCTCGGCGAACTATTCGGGTTGTACGGGTTTACCCGCGGCCCCTCCCGGAGCCTCTCCCCGCTCCTGCGCCCGTGCCTCCTCCTCACCCACCAGCCGGTCGGAGACCATGCCCACGATCCGGCGCCCGCCGTAGCCCGTGGCGATCAGGCCGAGCCCGTCGAAGAGCAGGGAGAGGGAGAAGAACGTCCCGATGACGTACTGGCTGCTGCTCGGCCAGGTGGCCAGCACGAGGATGCCGAGCAGCAGGCCGAAGGCGCCCTGGACCAGCGTCCAGCCGAACTGCGGCCCGCGCACCACCAGGCTGCCGGCCAGCCGGAACAGCCCGCCGGTGAGGAAGAGCAGCGCGGCGAACATGGTCAGCGCCTCGGCCGCCGCCTCCGGCGTCTTCAGGATCACCACACCGGCCGCGATGTTCAGGGCCGCGACGACCACGCCGAGCCAGAAGAAGTTGGTGTGGCGTGCCTGCACGGCGTGCAGCAGCCCGATCACACCACCGACCAGCAGCAGCCAGCCGAACAGCAGCATCGAGGTCAGGGTGGCCAGCCCCGTGTACACCAGACCGACCAGCCCGGCGACGACCAGGATCACTCCCAGTACGGCGAGCCAGCTGAAGCCCCGGCTCAGTTTCGCGGCCTCGCCCCGGGGCCCGGTGGTCCTGGCGGTCCTGGCCATGAGTGCCTCCTCGTTCCCGTCCCCGCTCCCGGTCTCCGCCGTCCGCCGGTCACGTGCCGCACGGCGGGACCCCGCCGCCGAACCTGGCGTCCGGCCCGCCGGCCGGGGCGGATAGCATCCGGCGCATGGAGCCGCAACTGCTGCACAGCGTCACCGACTCGGTCGCCACCGTCGTCATCCGCCATCCGGCGAAGCGCAACGCCATGACGGCCGCCATGTGGGGTTCCCTGCCGCCTCTGCTGGAAACACTGGCGGCCGACCCGGAGGTACGGGCCCTGGTGCTCACCGGTGCGGGCGCGACGTTCTGCGCCGGGGCGGACATCTCCACGCTCCGGGGGTCGCCGGCGGAGGCCCAGCGGCTGGCCGTGGCGGCGGAGGAGTCGCTCGCCGCCTTCCCCAAGCCGACGCTGGCCGCGGTCCGCGGTCACTGTGTGGGCGGCGGGGCCCAGCTGGCGGCCGCCTGTGACCTGCGGTTCGCCGAGGAGGGTGCGCGCTTCGGGGTGACCCCGGCGAAACTCGGCATCGTCTACCCCGCCTCCGCCACCCGGCGGCTGGTGTCCCTGGTGGGCCCGGCGACCGCCAAGTACCTGCTCTTCTCGGGAGAGTTGATCGACACCGGGCGGGCTCTGCGGACAGGTCTGGTGGACGAGGTGCTGCCCGAGGGCGAACTGGACAGGCGCGTCGCGGAGTTCACCCGCGTCCTGGTGTCCCGCTCACAGCTGACGCAGGCCGCCGCCAAGGAGTTCACCACCGGCCGCACCGACAGGGACGCGCACTGGAGCGAGCGGGCCCGGCAGAGCGGCGACACCGCCGAGGGTGTGGCCGCGTTCCTGGAACGCCGGACACCGCGCTTCAACTGGACCGTTTCCGCGTCGGACTGACCACGCCGGACCGGCCGCACCGGGGCCGGCCACGAGCTCGTGGCCGGCCCCGGTGCGGCCGTGTGAGCAGCGGGTGCGCTTCCGGGCAGGGACAGGATCCCCCCTTCCTGCCGTGCATGTTGAAGCATTGACGAGGTACCCGTGGTACGACCGGCCGGACAGGCCGGGAAGTGAAAAAAGGGGAGACACGTGTTCCGTGCCATCGCAGATGTACTGCGCCAGATCGGCGGCGCCATCGCCACCGTGGTCACGCTGCCGTTCCGGGCGCTCGCCCGGCTGTTCGGCGGGGCTTCGTCCGCCGGCCGGGGCCGTCGCGCCTGACGCCGCCCGTGCGGTCCCCCGGCGAGTCGCCGCCCTGATCCCCGATTGTCCGCGTCACCTGCCACAATTGCCGCGCAACCTCAGTGGAGAAGGCGGTACGGGAACGTGACGACACCCCTCGCAGGGTCCATCGAAAGCAGGATCGCCGAGGAGCTCGGCGTACGGGAGCGGCAGGTCAGAGCCGCCGTCGAACTGCTGGACGGCGGTTCGACGGTGCCCTTCATCGCCCGCTACCGCAAGGAAGCGACCGAGATGCTCGACGACGCGCAGCTGCGCACGCTCGAGGAGCGGCTGCGCTATCTGCGGGAGCTGGAGGAGCGTCGTACGGCGATCCTGGACTCGGTGCGCGAGCAGGGCAAGCTGACCGACGAGCTGGCGGCCCGGATCCGGGGTGCGGAGACCAAGGCGCGCCTGGAGGACATCTACCTGCCGTACAAGCCCAAGCGGCGCACCAAGGCGCAGATCGCGCGCGAGGCGGGGCTCGAGCCGCTGGCGGAGGGGCTGCTCGGCGATCCGGGTGTCGAGCCCCTCGCCGCGGCCGCCGCCTTCGTGGACGCCGGCAAGGGCGTCGCCGATCCGCAGGCGGCGCTGGACGGCGCGCGGGCGATCCTCACCGAGCGGTTCTCGGAGGACGCCGACCTGATCGGCGAGGTGCGCGAGCGGATGTGGGTGCGCGGGCGGCTGGCCGCGAAGGTGCGTGAGGGCAAGGAGGAGGAGGGCGCGAAGTTCTCCGACTACTTCGACTTCTCCGAGCCGTTCACCGAGCTGCCCTCGCACCGCGTCCTGGCGATGCTGCGCGGTGAGAAGGAGGGGGTCCTCGACCTCGTCCTGGAGCCGGAGGAGCCCACGGACGGGCCGTCGTCGTACGAGGGGATCATCGCGAACCGGTTCCGCATCGCCGACCGGGGGCGTCCCGGGGACAAGTGGCTGGGCGACACGGTCCGCTGGGCCTGGCGCACCCGCATCCTGGTGCACCTCGGCATCGACCTGAGGCTGCGGCTGCGCACCGCCGCGGAGGACGAGGCGGTGCGGGTCTTCGCGGCGAACCTGCGCGACCTGTTGCTCGCCGCGCCCGCGGGCACCCGGGCCACGCTGGGTCTCGACCCGGGGTTCCGTACGGGGGTGAAGGTCGCCGTGGTGGACGCCACGGGCAAGGTCGTGGCCACCGATGTGATCCATCCGCACGTCCCGGCCAACCGGTGGGACGAGGCCGTCGCCAAGCTGGCGCGGCTGGCGAAGGAGCACGCGGTCGAGCTGATCGCGATCGGCAACGGCACGGCGTCCCGCGAGACCGACAAGCTCGCCGGTGAGCTCATCACCCGGCACCCCGAGCTGAAGCTGACCAAGGTGATGGTGTCCGAGGCGGGCGCCTCCGTGTACTCCGCCTCCGCCTTCGCCTCGCAGGAGCTTCCCGAGATGGACGTGTCGCTGCGCGGCGCGGTGTCCATCGCACGCCGGCTCCAGGACCCGCTGGCCGAGCTGGTGAAGATCGACCCGAAGTCGATCGGCGTCGGCCAGTACCAGCACGACCTGTCCGAGGTGAAGCTGTCGCGTTCGCTGGACGCGGTGGTGGAGGACTGTGTGAACGGCGTCGGGGTGGACGTCAACACCGCGTCGGCGCCGCTGCTCGCCCGGGTGTCCGGCATCACCTCGGGGCTCGCCGAGAACATCGTGGCGCACCGGGACGGCAACGGGCCGTTCCGCTCGCGCGGCGAGCTGAAGAAGGTGGCGCGGCTCGGCCCGAAGGCCTACGAGCAGTGCGCGGGCTTCCTGCGGATCCGCGGCGGTGACGACCCGCTGGACGCGTCCAGTGTGCACCCGGAGGCGTACCCGGTCGTGCGGCGGATGGTGAAGTCCTCCGGAGCGGAGGTCGCCGCGCTGGTCGGCAACACGGCGGTGCTGCGGTCGCTGCGGCCGCAGGAGTTCGTGGACGAGACGTTCGGTCTGCCGACGGTGAGCGACATCCTGAAGGAGCTGGAGAAGCCGGGCCGCGACCCGCGGCCGGCCTTCAGGACGGCCGTCTTCAAGGACGGGGTGGAGAAGATCTCCGACCTGTCCTCCGGGATGGTGCTGGAGGGCGTCGTCACGAACGTGGCCGCGTTCGGCGCGTTCGTGGACGTCGGTGTGCACCAGGACGGGCTGGTGCATGTCTCCGCGATGTCGAAGACGTTCGTGAAGGATCCGCGGGACGTGGTGAAGCCCGGGGACATCGTCAAGGTGAAGGTGCTCGACGTGGACATCCCGCGGAAGCGGATCTCGCTGACGCTGCGGCTGGACGACGAGGCCGCACCCCAGGGCCAGGCGCCCGCCGGTGAGCGCCGTCAGCGCGGCCTCCCTGCTGCCGGTGCCCTGCCCCGAGCCCTTGCGGCCTGAACTCCT
>NZ_NEUB01000651.1 GCF_002910825.1 Streptomyces sp. SM1
GGCGCCGCACCGTCCCGGAGCGCGTCGCGTACGGCGTCGGGGTCCAGCAGCATGCTCACCACCGCCGAGGGGTTCAGGTACAGCGCGTGCCCCTCGGGGACGCGCGCCACCAGGTCGCGGGCGCCGACGAGTTCGAACGCGAACCGTCCCGCCGTGTGCAGGAACACCGACGAGGTGAACACCGGCACGACCGGCGTCCCGTCCGCCGCCGACGCGCTCACCGGGCCATGGCCGCCCGGCGCCGTCAGCACGGCCACCTCGCGCCCCACCAGCGAGGCCGGCACCGCCTCGCCGGGCCCGTATCCGGTGGAGGCGAGCTGGACGGCGCGGTCCACCTCGTCCTCCGGTTCGGGCCAGCCGAGCGCACGCGGGGACGGCCGGTATCCGGGGTTCTCCTGCCACTCGACGATCTCGCCGTCGCGGCCGGACCGCCACCGGCCGGTCATCGCCCACTCCGGGGGTTTCCCCTCCCCTGACCACATCGGGTCGACCACCCCCAGCCAGTGGTCCGGGGCGAGGCGGCCCGCCTCACGGATGTCGTCCGGAACGGGCGGAAGCGCCTCGTCCTGCTGACTCATCGCTGTCCTCATTCGGTGGATCGGGACGACGGTGCGGTCCGTGCCGGGTCGTCCGGGTCGTCGTGCCGGAGGAGGCGGCGCGCGGTCGCGGCGTCCGTGACGACTCCGGTGAGCAGTCCGGACCTCAGTACGGCGCGGGCCGCCCCGGTGCCGCGTCCACCGGCCGTGACGCCGATCAGCTCGGTGACGCCACGGAGTCCGGCGGCGCTGACGGCGATCGTGCGGGCGTCCAGCCCGGTGGGCATCACCCGGCCGTCGGCGTCCAGGAGGTGGCCGGCCACCTCGGCGCACGCTCCCGCCTCCCGGAGCGTCTCCCGCTCCCGTTCGGACAGGGCGCCGTACACCGGGGAGTGCGGGGCGTCCCACGCCGCGACGCCGACGACGGCCTTGGTGACCAGGCCGAACCGGTCCAGCGTCTCGGCGGTGGCGGGCTGGCTGCGCAGGACGGCGGCCGTCACCGCGTCCGGCAGCAGGAACGGGGTGTGGAGCGGGAACGCCCTGCCGCCGCCCGCCGCGGCCGTGCGGCGGACCGCGGCGATCGCGGCGTCGTGGGCGAGGTCCCGCCCGTGCACCCCGGTCAGCTGGACCACGTCGCACAGCGGCAGCCGGGTGACCGCCTCGCTGAGCGCGTCCACCGCCTCGCTGCCGTCCAGCCCGAGGACGTCGCCCTCCTCGGCGATCTCGGAGATCAGCCGGGCCGCCGCCGTGCCGAGCCAGCGTCCGCTCTGCCGCGGGTCCGCCGGTGCCGCCGCCGTACCGCCGTCGCCGCACCCGAGGTTGACAACGATGCCGTGCCGGAGTCCGAACCGCTCGGTCAGCGCCCGTCCGAGCGGGACGTCGATCTCGGCCGGGACGGTGATGTCGATCCGCACGATGTCATGGGCCACGGCCGCGTCGAGGAGGCGGGCCACCTTGAAGCGGCTGATGCCGAACTCCCTGGCGATCTCCACCTTCGACCGCTGCTCCAGGTAGAAGCGCCGGGCGACGGCGGCGGCGAGGAGCGTGTCGATCGGCGCGGGTAACGCCACCACCTCGGCCGGTTCGGCCATGTCGTCTCTCCGCGGTCTCATCGGGCGTCGACTCACGCCATGTCTACGGGTAGTTCATCTGTACGAAGTGAGCAGCGGATGACGGGGAGACGACGCAGGAGTGACACCAGGGGCGCAGGTGACCGCCGGGGCCGGACTTTCCGTCCGCCGGACGGGTCGCCCGTGCCGGGGAAGGGAAGGAATCATTCGACTCCCCTCCCCCCACGAGCACCTCAGGGAGCCCCATGCTGCGCGGCATCGACGTGAGTGCGTACCAGTCGTCCTCGTACGGCACCGACGGTCTGTCCTTCGTCTTCATCAAGGCGACGGAGGGCCGTTCGTACACCAACCCCAAGCTGTCGGCCCAGACGGAACGGGCCCGCGACGCCGACCTGGTCGTCGGCTTCTACCACTTCCTCTGGCCGGGCAACCTCACGGCCCAGGCGGAGTACTTCGTGGAAAGGGCCCCGGAGAAGCGGGGCGACATCCTCGCGGTCGACTGGGAGACGACGGGCGAGGGAACGCGTGCGAGCAACGCGGAGAAGGACCGCTTCATCAGGAAGGTGAAGGAGCTGAGGCCGCACCACAGGGTGGTCCTGTACGCCAACCGGCATTTCTGGCTCGACGTGGACACCACGTCCTACGCGGGCGACGGCCTCTGGATCGCCGACTACGTCACCGCCGGGAAGCCCCGCGTCCAGGCCGAGTGGCGCTTCCACCAGTACACCGACGACCCGCTGGACAAGAACGTCGCCGCCTTCTCCAGCAGGTCGGCGCTGAGGAAGTGGGCCGGGGACGCCTAGTCCCCGGCCCGCTCCCGGACCGCACCTACTTGTTCAGGTGCGCCCAGAACTCGTCGAAGGACAGGAGCTTGTCGCCGTTCACGTCCTGGGACCTGATGACGGCCTCGGCGACCGCCTCGGTGACGTTCCAGTCCCCGCCCTGGGCCAGGGCGGTCTTGAACTCGGCAGCGGTGATGAATCCGTCCCCGTCCGTATCGATCCGCTCGAACTGCTTGCGCGCTTCCTCGATGTCCGCCACCGGTCCGCCCCTCATCTCGTACGTTGCCGTCTTGTTGACGCAGGTCAGATTATCCGGCCACCCGGAACTCCAGTGCGGCGACCACCCACCCGAACTCCTCCTCGTGGGAGGAGGCGGGTTCCAGGCCGTTCACGATCGCGGACAGCTCGCGGTAGCGGGCCAGGCGTACGTTGGTCGCCGCCGAGAGACGTTCGAGTACGGCGGCCGGGTCGGCGTCGCCGATCAGCTCGCGCAGGATGTCCATGGCCCGGGGCGAGTCGGGGGCGACGCCGTCCTCGAGCGCCCTGGCCGCGAGCTGCACGAGCCGGCTCATGAACCACAGGGAGCTGCCGGAGGGGACGTCCGGTCCCCGGTCCGCCGCGTTGAACTCGATCATGCTGCGCATCGTCGCCCGGAACGCCGGGTCCTGGATCAGCTCGGCCAGCTCCACCCAGGCGTCCACCTGTTCGGGGGTGGGGTCGTCGGGCAGGTCGGCGGCGGCGAAGCGCAGGCGTTGGCGGATGTCGGGGTCGGCCGTGTCGATGCCGTCGAAGACATCCGCCATGAAGTCGTCGATGATGCGCCGGCGCTCGGCGGTGGACAGTCGGGCCAGTCTGTTCATGAGTGTCGTCTCCTCGGCGGTCGAGCCTCGTCGTGCCACGGTCGACAGCACCGCGCGGGTCACCTTCAGGGCCCGGATCTGTGCGTCCAGCGCGGCCACGTGCGCCGCCGCGACCTGCGCGACCGTCGTCTCGCCGGTCAGCACCCGGCGGACGTCGGCGAGACCGAGGCCCAGCTCGCGCAGGGTGCGGACGAGTTCCAGGCGGGCGGCCGAGCCGGCGTCGTAGAGCCGGTACCCGCCGGCCGAACGGGCCACCGGCGGCAGGGCGCCCTCGTCCGACCAGTAGCGGATGGTGCGCACGGACAGTCCGGTGGTGCGGGCGAGCTCGCCGATGGTGAGAAGTCCGGTGCCGTCTTCGATCATGTCTGGGAGTCTGGGCCTTCCAGTGGGTGGAGACTCAAGGAGCGGGGCGGTGGCGGACACTCTGCGGGACGTTCTCGACGCGGCGGCGCGCGGCGTCTTCCCGGCGGCGGACGGGGGCACGACGGTGGTGCCCCAGCCGTCCGGCCGGGACGCGGGGGTGCTGGCGTTCACCGGGCACTCCGTCGTCTTCACCGACGAGGATCCCTCCTGGGTGCGGCGGACGCTGGCCTCGGCCGACTGCGACGCCCTGGCCGCCGGCATGAACGTCCGTTTCCTGGCAGCCTTCATGGAGCGCACGGGGCGGCGGACGGACACGATCGACGTCATGACCGTGGCGCCCGCGCTCGCCGGCGGTCCGCCGCTCGCCCTCGAGGAGGTCCGTGCCCCCGGCCACCCCCGGGTGGTGAGCGCTCTCGGGCGGCGTGACGACGTGCGGGTGTGGACGGCGGACGGGGGTGTGCTGGTCCTGGGGCGCGGTGTCGCGGGGCGGCTGGAGGTCGCGGTGGAGGTGGCGGAGGAGGCACGGCACCGGGGCCTGGGCCGCCGGCTGGCGCTGGCGGCGCGGCGGCTGGCCGGAGGGGAGCCGGTATGGGCGCAGATCTCCCCCGGGAACGCCCGCAGCCTGCGTGCCTTCCAGGCGGCCGGATACCGGCCGGTCGGCTCGGAGGCGTTGTTCCTTCCGGGCTCCTGAGCGGACAGGGCGGACGGGGTCTCAGCGGTCCGTGATACGCATCTCGAACCAGGTGGTCTTGCCGCGGGGCAGCAGGTCGACGCCCCAGCGGTCGGCGAGTTTGTCGACGAGGAAGAGGCCGCGGCCACTGATGTCCAGGTCCTGGACGGGCATGAGACAGGGCAGGCCGCGGGAGGGGTCGCGGACCTCGATACGGATCCAGCCGCGCCGGTGGCGCATCCGGAGGCCGAAGACGCGGGCCCCGGTGTGGCGTACGGCGTTGCCGACCAGTTCGGAGACGAGCAGAACGGCGTCCTCGGTGAGCCTGGGGTTCAGGCCCCAGTGGCGCAGGATGACGACCTGGACGAGCCGGCGGGCCGTCGCGGCGGACTCGGGGCGGGACGGTAACGGAACCTCCGCCTCCGTGGGGTTGCCGAACAACTCCACTGCCTTCAGCGCGCGTTCGTCCTCGACCGTCGGCGACCAGCGCGACACGGTCGCACGTCCGTCTCCCCGCGGCTGTTCCGTCCCATCCAGCCCCGCCATGGCCCCATCATGGCCGTCCGCGGAAACCTCCGGGGCCGTTCCGGGGGAATACGCCCCCTGTACGCTCCCGCCGGACACCGGGCCTCCGGCATGTGCCGCCGGCACTTCGGATTCATCGAAAGCCCGTCCTACCTGCGGAAACGACTCACTCTCAGGCAATCGACGGGCTCCCTCGACACGAACGGCTTAAGGGTGTAGTAAGGCTCCCATAATCCGCCCCATCGAGGGACCCGGATCAGACATCGCGTCAATTGCAAGCCCCCGGAGGGGTCTTTCAGCCGGCCGTCACCCGAACTTCGCCTTGCCGGGACCCTCCTCCACGAAGCTGCGCATCCCGCGCTCACGGTCCTCCGTGGCGAACAGGCCCGCGAACCAGTTCCGCTCGACGGCGAGGCCCGTCTCGATGTCGGTCTCCAGGCCGGTGTCGACCGACTCCTTGGCCGCGCGCAGCGCCATCGCCGGGCCCTGGGCCAGCTTCGCCGCCCACGCGTGCGCCTGCGTGTGGACCTCCCCGGCGGGGACCACGCGGTCCACCAGGCCGAGTGCCAGCGCCTCGTCGGCCCGCACCTGGCGGCCGGTGAAGATGAGGTCCTTGGCCTTGGAGGGACCGATCAGACGGGACAGCCGCTGGGTGCCGCCCGCGCCCGGGATCAGACCGAGCAGGATCTCGGGCTGGCCCAGCTTGGCGTTCTCCCCGGCGATGCGGTAGTCGGCGCAGAGCGCGAGTTCGCAGCCTCCGCCGAGCGCGTACCCGGTGACGGCGGCCACGACCGGCTTGGGGATACGGGCGACGGCGGTGAAGGAGTCCTGCAGCGCCCGGGACCGCGTGACCATCGCCGCGTGGTCCATGGCCTGCATCTCCTTGATGTCCGCGCCCGCCGCGAACACCTTCTCGCCGCCGTAGATCACCACCGCGCGCACGTCGTCGCGGCGCGTGGCCTCCTCGGCGAGTTCCTTCAGCCGGTCCTGCGTGGCGACGTCCAGCGCGTTCATGGGCGGCCGGTCCAGCCGCAGCGTGCCGACGCCTTCGGCGACTTCGAGATGTACGGTCATGCCCCGCAGGTTAGCGGGCGTTCACGCGGGGACACCACGGGCCACCTGGCGAAGAGGCCGGCCGGCCGTGCGACAGGCTCCGGGGTGACCACGGGACCGGCCGGGAGTTCACCCCGGCCGCCCGCGAACCGGGACGGGCCGCACCCTGGTCCGGGGTGCGGCCCGTTCGGTTCACCTGCCCGCGCCCCGGGGGCGCGGGCAGGTGTGTGCTCAGGCCTTCCACTTCTCCCAGGACATGTTCCAGCCGTTGAGGCCGTTGTCCGGGGCGACGGTGGCGTCGTTGGAGTTCTTCACGACCACGACGTCGCCGATCATGGTGTTCTCGAAGAACCAGGCGCCCGGGGCCTTCTTGTCCCAGCCGCCGCGCACGTCGCGCAGTCCTATGCACCCGTGGCTGGCGTTCCAGTTGCCGAAGGCGTCGCCGCCCCAGTAGTTGCCGTGCAGGAAGGTGCCGGAGGTGGTCAGGCGGATGGCGTGCGGGACGTCCTTGATGTCGTACTCGCCGCCGTAGCCGACGGTCTCGCCGTTCATCCGGGTGACCTGGAGCCGCTCGCTGACGACCATCTGGCCGTTCCAGGTCTCCATGCCGGGCGCGCCGGTGGTGACGGGGATGGTCTTGATGACCTTGCCGTCCCTTCTGACCTTCATCGTGAGCTTCTTGGCGTCGACGACGGAGACCTGCTCGCGGCCGATGGTGAAGGAGACCTTCTTGGACTGCTCGCCGTAGACACCGGCGCGGCCCTCGACGCCGTCGAGGTTGAGGTCGACGGTGACCTTGGTGCCGGCCTTCCAGTACTTCTCCGGACGGAAGTCGAGCCGGTCGTTGCCGAACCAGTGGCCCTCGACCTCGACGGCCGGCTCGGTGGTGATGCGGACCGCCTTCTCGACGTCCTCGGGGTTGGTGATGCCCCGGGAGAAGCGGAGCGAGAACGGCATGCCCACGCCGACCTTGGAGCCGTCCTCCGGGGTGAAGTGACCGACGAAGGTGTTCTTCGGCGTCAGCGTGGTGAAGCCGGAGTCCTCGGCCGCGGTGCGGCCCTCGGAGTCCTTGGCGACCGCGTGCACCGTGTACTCGGTGGAGGCGGCCAGATGGATGGACGGCGTCCAGGACGAGCCGTCGCCGGATATCTCACCCTCGACCGTGTCGCCGTCCGTGTCCTTGACGACGACCTCGGTCAGCTTGCTCTTTCCGGCGGTCACCTTCAGCGCGCCCGTGGTCTTGACGGACTTCGCGCCGTCCTCGGGCGCGATGCTCACCACGGCCTCGGACTGCTTGCTCTGCGCCGCCGTGGAGTCCTTGCCCTTGCCCTCACTCGAACCGGTCCCCGCGTCCGACCCCCCGCCGCCGCAGGCGGTGACCGCCAGCGTCAGTCCGAGTGCCAGCGCCGCCAGCTTCCTGCCGCCGCGCCCCCGCGCGCCGGCCGACGCCCCCGATATCGGCCCCACGTTCACTTGTTTCTCCCCTCGGCGGGCTGGACCCGCCGGACCTGCGCCCCCACGCGCCCCACGCGCGCTCGGCGCATAGTAACCACAGGCCAGGGAGGTTACGGGCGGCGGTTTTGTCACCATTCCGTTCCAACTTCAACGACCCGCCCGAGGGTTCGGATCAGGGGCGCTTCACCGCGCCGCCCGCATTCCACTTCTTCCAGTTCATGTTCCAGCCGCCGAGGCCGTTGTCGGGGGCGACCTTCTTGTCCTTGCTGTTGACGACCTCGACGACGTCACCGATGAGGCTGCGGTCGAAGAACCAGCCCGCCGGGGTGTCCGCGCCCCCGCCCTTCACGTCGCGCAGGCCGACACAGCCGTGGCTGACGTTGGAGCTGCCGAAGACGTCGGAGGCGGCCCAGTAGTTGCCGTGCAGGAAGGTGCCGGAGCTCGTCAGGCGGATGGCGTGCGGCACGTCGGGGATGTCGTACTCGCCGCCGAAGCCGACCGTGCGGCTGTTCATCCGGGTGACCTCGAGCATCTCGGTGATCACCATCTTGCCGTTGTACGTGGGCGTCTTCCACGCCCCCGCCGTCACCGGCACGGTGGTCAGCAGCTCCCCGTCCCTGCGCACCCGCATGGTGTGCGCGGCGGCGTCGACCACCGAGACCTGGCTGCGGCCGACGGTGAAGGTGAAGGTGCGGCGCTGGAGGCCGTAGACCCCCGGTGCTCCCTCGATGTCGCGCAGGTTCAGGTCGACGGTGACCTCGGTGCCGGGTTTCCAGTACTCCTCGGGGCGGAAGTCCAGGCGGGAGTCGCCGAACCAGTGCGGGCGGATCTCGACGGCCGGGCGGGCGGTGACGCGGACGGCGCGTTCGACGGCCGCGCGGCGGGTGATCCCCCGGTTGAACTCCAGGGACACGATCATGCCGGTGCCGACGGTGGAGCGGTCCTCCGGGGCGACGTAGCCGATGAAGCGTTCCTCCGGGACGAACGTCGTGAACGTGGTGTGCCGGGCCGAGCGGCGGCCCTCGCCGTCCACCGCCACCGCGTCGACGGTGTACTTCGCGGCCAGCGCCAGCCGTTCGTCGTCGGGCTTCCAGGTCAGGCCGTCGGCGGAGACCCGGCCGGGCACCGGCGACTCGCGCGCGTCCTGCGACGCGACGACCTTCACCGACTCCAGCCGCCCGTCCGGTACCCGCACCCGCAGCGCCGCGCCGGGGCGTACCTCCTTGCTGCCGTCGCCGGGCGTCACGCGGATGACGTCCTCGGCGGCCGGGGGCCCGAACGCCCCGCCGACGGTGCCGTCCCCGGTGCAGCCGGCGGCCCCGGTCAGCAGTCCTGCCCATGTCACTACGGCGGCCAGCACGGCCCTCGCGCGCCGTGCGCGCCCGTTTACGTACTCCACGCGGTACCCAACGACGGGCCTCGCCTCCGGGAAACGACCATGCCGCCCCCGGGGAAACGTGAGTGCGGGGCACCGTCTGGGCAGAACAGTGGGGAGGACGACGCGCCGGGGAGCCGCGGCCCGAGCCGATGACGAGTGCCCTGCTCTCCTGTCCGCCGTCGTCCCCCCACGAGCCGCGGGAGGCTGACAGGTGTCCAGCGCAGCCGAGCAGGAGGCGGTGGCCGCAGAACGGGCCACCGGGGACGGGCGCCCGGCCGCCGTCGTGAACGGCACGCGGCCGGCGCCGTCCGTGCCCACGGTGCCGGTGCGCCCCGGACGGCCGACGCCGCTGGGCGCCCGGTTCCGGACCGGGCCGGACGGGGTGGCGGGGACCAACTTCGCGTTGTGGGCGGGCGGCGCGGAGGGGGTCGACCTGTGTCTCTTCGACGAGCGCGGCAGGGAGAGCCGCGCCCCGCTCACCGAGCTGACCCACGGGATCTGGCACGGCTTCGTGCCGGGTGTGCTGCCCGGCCGGCGGTACGGCTACCGGGTGCACGGCCGCTGGGACCCGTGGACCGGCGCCCGCTGGAATCCGGCGAAGCTGCTGCTGGACCCGTACGCGCGGGCGGTGGACGGTGACTTCGGTCTGCCGCCCGAGGTGTACGGGCATGTCCGTGACTGGCCCGAGCAGCATGTCGCGGACACCGTGCGCGACGACCGGGACTCGGCCCCGTACGTCCCCAAGGGGGTGGTCGTCCACGACGACGACGACTGGGCGGACGACCGCCGGCCGAAGACGCCGTGGGCGGACTCGGTCATCTACGAGCTGCATGTCAGGGGCTTCACGCGGCGGCACCCGGGCGTCCCGGAGGAACTGCGCGGGACGTACGCCGGTCTGGCGCACCCCGCGGCGGTCGAGCACCTGGTGGGGCTGGGCGTCACGGCCGTCGAACTGCTGCCGGTGCACCAGTTCGCGCACGAGGACCACCTGCTGCGGCGGGGACTGCGCAACTACTGGGGCTACAACTCCATCGGCTACTTCGCCCCGCACGCCGGCTACGCGGCCTCCGGCACGAGGGGACAGCAGGTCGGCGAGTTCAGGCGGATGGTGCGGGCCCTGCACGCGGCCGGGATCGAGGTGATCCTCGACGTGGTCTACAACCACACCGCCGAGGCGGGCGAGCTGGGCCCGACGCTCTCCCTGAAGGGCGTCGACAACCGCGGCTACTACCGCCTCCAGCCCGACGCGCGCCGGTACGCCGACTACACGGGCTGCGGCAACACCCTGCACGTCGTCCAGCCGCACGTACTGCGCCTGATCACGGACTCGCTGCGCTACTGGGTGACGGAGATGGGCGTCGACGGATTCCGCTTCGACCTGGCGGCGGCACTGGCCCGTTCGATGCACGACGTCGACATGCTGTCGCCGTTCCTCGCGGTGATCGCGCAGGATCCGGTGCTGCGCCGGGTGAAGCTGATCGCGGAGCCGTGGGACGTCGGCTCGGGCGGCTATCAGGTGGGCGCCTTCCCGCCGCTGTGGACGGAGTGGAACGACCGGTACCGCGACGCCGTACGGGACTTCTGGCGGCAGTCGCTGCCGGACGTACGGGAGATGGGCTACCGGCTGTCCGGGTCCAGCGACCTGTACGCCTGGGGCGGGCGGCGGCCTTACGCCTCGGTCAACTTCGTCACCGCGCACGACGGTTTCACCCTGCGCGACCTGGTGTCGTACGACCGCAAGCACAACGAGGCGAACGGCGAGGGCAACCGGGACGGCACGAACGACAACCGCTCCTGGAACGGCGGGGCGGAGGGAGAGACGGACGACGAGGACGTACGGGCCCTGCGGCGGCGGCAGCTGCGGAACCTGCTGACCACGCTGCTGCTGTCCACGGGGGTGCCGATGCTGGTCGCGGGCGACGAGATGGGCCGCACCCAGCACGGCAACAACAACGCCTACTGCCAGGACAACGAGATCGGCTGGGTGGACTGGTCCCTCCTCGACGACCCGGAGTGGCGGCCCCTGTCCGAGCTGACCTCCCGGCTGATCGCCCTGCGCCACCGGCACCCGGTGCTGCGCCGCCGGGCCTTCTTCTCCGGGCGCCCGCACTCCGCGGACGGGCTGCGCGACCTGGCCTGGTTCACCCCGCACGGCACGGAGATGACCGAGGAGGACTGGTACGCGCCGGCCGCCACGCTCGGCATGTACCTCTCCGGGCGGGACATCCCGGGGCGCGACGAGCAGGGGGAGCCGGTCCTCGACGACAGCTTCCTGGCCGTGCTGCACGCGGGGCACGGACCGGTGGAGTTCGAGCTGCCGGGGCCGCCGTGGGCCGTGCGGTACGAGGTGGTCGTCGACACCGCGCGGGAGGAGCAGGACCGGGAACCGGACGCGGAGCACCGCGCGGGGACGCGGATCACGGTGCCCGGACGGTCGGTGCTGCTGCTGCGGGTGCGGCCCTGACCGGCGCCCGCGCACGGCGGGGTCGGCCGAGGATGCCCCGGTCGTACGCCACCGCCACCGCCGCCGCGCGGTCCCTGGCGCCGAGCTTGGCGTAGATGTGGCTGAGGTGGGTGGAGTTCGCTCTGCTGGAGCTGGGCGCCGAGAACGCGGGTGACCTCCTGGTGGTCGGCGACGGGGTCGAGGCCGGTGACGCGGACGCGGCCGGCGTCGGGGACGCGCAGGCCCCCGACGCACTCGACGGTGGTGGTCTTGCCGGCGCCGTTCGGGCCGAGGATCCCGAAGATCTCGCCCTCCTCGACGGTGAAGGAGACACCGTCGACGGCCGCACGGCCCCCGTAGGACTTGCGCAGACCGGTGACGTCGATGACGGACATGGCTCCAGCGTCGCGGCACCCGGGGCACCGGCACATCGGCCGGTGCGCTCGGACCGCTGTCGGCCGATCGGCTGATACGGCGGTACGACCCTCCGCACGGGTCCGGTGTCCGCGCAGGTCGTAGGACCAGCGGCGGAGGGCGGTCCGGCCAAAACCCGGTGGGCAGTGTCAGTGGCGAACCGTAGGCTCGCTGCTGATGCCCACCACACCTTCTCCCCCGGAACCCCGCTCCGCCGTGCGCGCACTGCTGCGGCTGTGGCCGTATGTGCGGCCCGTGCGGGCGCGGCTGTTCACCGCCGCGTTCATCGCGATCCTCGCCTCCTGCATCGGGCTGGTCATCCCGCTCGTCCTGAAGTGGATGGTGGACGGCCCGATCGCCGACCGGGATCCGGCCGGGGTGTGGCTGGGCGCGCTGTCCCTGCTGCTGCTCGGGCTCGCCGAGGCGCTGCTGTTCGGGTTCCGGCGATGGCTGGTGGCGCGTCCGCTGTCGCATGTCGAGGCGTCGATGCGGGCGGACCTGTACCGGCATCTGCAGCGGCTGCCGGTCGCCTTCCACGACCGGTGGCCGTCGGGCCAGTTGCTGTCCCGGGCCACCACGGACCTGATGCTGCTGCGGATGTTCCTGGCCTTCCCGCTGACGTTCCTGCTGGTCAACAGCGTGACGATCCTCGTCGGTGTGATCATCATGCTGGTGCAGGACTGGACGCTGGGGCTGGTCATCCTGGTGCCCGCCGTGCCGGTACTGATCACCTGCGTGGTCTTCGAGAAGCGGTACTCCGGGGCGGCGCGGCGGGCGCAGGACCAGGTGGGGGATCTGACGACGGTGGTCGAGGAGGGTGTGCTCGGCATCCGGATCATCAAGGGGTTCGGGCGGCATCGCAGCCAGGCCCTGGCGTTCCGGGAGCTGTCGGGGAAGCTGCGCGGGACGGAACTGCACAAGGCGCGGCTGCTGGCGACGATCCTGGGCGTCATCGTGACGCTGCCGGAGCTGGCGATCGGGGCGGCGCTGGTGCTGGGGACGATGCGGGTGGCGGACGGCTCGCTCTCCACGGGAACGCTGGTGGCGTTCCTGTCCACGGCGCTGGCGCTGCGGTGGCCGGTGGACTCGATCGGTTTCCTGCTGGCGATGAGCCAGGAGGCGGCGACGGCGACGGACCGCTACTTCGAGGTGATGGACGCGGAGCCGGAGTCCGGCCGGACCGCGGGCAGTCGTGCCGCCGGGGCGACGGCGGTCCCCCCGCTCGCGGCCACCCCCGGCGCCGGGCACGTCGGAGGTCTGCGGTTCGAGAACGTCACCTTCCGCTACCCCGACGCACCCGACACCACGGCCCCCGTCCTGAACCGCATCGACCTGCACATCCGCCCCGGCGAATCCCTGGCCCTGGTCGGAGCGACCGGCAGCGGCAAAACGACACTGACCGCCCTCGTACCCAGGCTGCACGAGGTGACCTCCGGCCGGATCACGCTCGACGGAGCCGACATCACGGCGATGTCCCGAGAAGAGCTGCGTTCCAAGGTCGCCGTCGCCTTCGAGGAACCGACCCTCTTCTCCGCGAGCGTCGGCGAGAACGTACTGATGGGCGGTGGAGCCGGGGACGAGGACCTGGCCCGCGCCCTCGCCGTCGCCCAGGCCGACTTCGCGCACGCCCTCCCCCGGGGCACGCACACCCAGGTCGGCGAACAGGGCCTCAGTCTCTCCGGCGGCCAGCGCCAGCGCCTCGCGCTGGCCCGCGCGGTGGTCGGGAGCCCCGACTTCCTGGTCCTGGACGACCCCCTGTCCGCGCTCGACGTGCACACCGAGGCCGCGGTGGAGGCCGCCCTGCGCCGGGTGCTCGCGGACACCACGGCCCTCATCGTGGCCCACCGCCCCTCCACGGTCCTGCTCGCCGACCGTGTCGCCCTGCTCTCCGGCGGCCGGATCACCGCCGTCGGCACCCACCACGAACTGCTGCGCACCAACCCCGAGTACGCCCACCTCATGTCCGGCGCCCCGGCGGGGGAACAGGAGGACCAGCGATGACGGCGGCCACCACCGCACCCGTCCGGGACGAGGACGACGACGACCGGGCGGTCGAGTCCGGCGATCCCTTCGACCGGGACCAGCTGCCCACTCCCCCGGGCGCCACCGGCACGCTGCTGCGCTCCCTGCTCTCCCCCCGGCGGGGCACGGTCGCCGTCACCGCGCTGTTGCTGCTGCTCCAGCAGGCCGCGGTGCAGGCCGGCCCGCTGCTGGTGGCGTACGCGATCGACCGTGCCGTGCCCGCGTTCCGCGACGACGACAACGGCCCGCTGATCGCGGTGGCGGTGGGCTACCTGCTGTGCGCGACGGCGGCCGGCGCGCTCCAGTACGCGTTCGTCAGGGCGTCCGCCCGTGTCAGCCAGGACGTCCTGCTGGACCTGCGCGGCCGTATCTTCCGCCACGCGCAGGAGCTCAGCGTCGACTTCCACGAGCGCTACACCTCGGGCCGGCTCATCTCCCGCTCCACCACGGACGTCGAGTCGCTGCGGGAACTGCTGGAGGAGGGCCTGCAGGAACTGGTGATGGTCGTCCTGTCGGCCGTGTACATCTCGGTGCTGCTGCTCTGGCTGGACCTGGGGCTGGGCGCCGTGGCGGTGGTCTCGTTCGTGCCGCTGTACCTGCTCGTACGGTCGTACCAGCGGCGGGCGAAGCGGGTGTACCGGAAGCGGTCGACGGCCATCGCGGCGGTGATCGTGAAGTTCGTCGAGACGATGAACGGCATCCGGCCGGTGCGCGCGTTCCGCCGGGAGGCCGCGAACGACGCCGACTTCGCGGTGCTGAACCGGCGGCATGAACGCAGCAATGGCGACGCGCTCCTTGAGATGGCCCGCTATGTCGTCGGCTCCCGGGTGACCGCCAACACGACCGTCGCGCTGATCGTGCTGTGGGGTGCCTACCGGGTGGCCGACGGATCGCTGGAGCTCGGCGTGCTGGCGGCGGCGGTGCTGTACCTGCGGCGGCTGTACGACCCGATCGACCGGCTCGGCATGTTCCTGAACTCCTACCAGTCGGCGGCGGCCTCACTCGAGAAGATCGCCGGTCTGCTGGCGCAGGTCCCGTCCGTACCCGAACCGGCGGCGCCCCGGGAACTCCCGGAGCGGCGGACCGGGCTCCCCGGCCGCGAGGTGGTCTTCGACGACGTCCGTTTCGCGTACCGCACCGGCGGCGAGGTGCTCCCCCGCTTCGGCCTGCGTCTTCCGGCCGGGCAGACCGTCGCGGTCGTCGGCTCGACCGGCGCGGGCAAGTCGACGCTGGCCAAGCTGCTCGCCCGCTTCTACGACCCCACCGACGGCCGGGTGCTGCTCGACGGCGTGGACCTGAGCGACCTGACGGGACGCGACCTGCGGCGCGAGGTGGTGATGGTGACGCAGGAGGCGTTCCTGTTCTCCGGGACGGTCGCGGAGAACATCGCGATCGGGCGGCCGGACGCCACCCGTGAGGAGATCGAGCAGGCGGCGAAGGAGATCGGCGCGCACGACTTCATCGCCGCCCTGCCCGACGGCTACGACACCGACGTACGCAAGCGGGGCGGCCGCATCTCCGCGGGTCAGCGTCAACTGGTCGCCTTCGCACGGGCGTTGCTGGCCGACCCGGCGGTGCTCATCCTGGACGAGGCGACCAGCTCGCTGGACGTCCCCGGCGAACGGGCGGTCCAGCGGGCGATGGCGACGGTGCTGAAGGGACGTACCGCGGTGGTGATCGCCCACCGCCTGTCCACCGTGGAGATCGCGGACCGGGTCCTGGTGATGGAGCACGGGCGGGTGGTGGAGGACGGCAGCCCCTCCGAACTCATCGACCGCACCGGCAGGTTCGCCGACCTGCACCGGGCGTGGCAGGACAGTCTGGCGTAGCCGGGGAACCGGGGACAGGGGGAGAACGACCGCATGATCGACGCCTACGAGGATCCCGGCACACCCGACTGCCGGGGCGGGGCCCGCTACCTGTGGTGGCTGGTGCGGCGGCAGCCGGCGCGGTGCGTGGGTGCGGCGGTACTCAGCTGTGTGTGGATGGTCGGGCTGGCGGCGACGCCGTACGCGATGTCGCGGGCGGTGGACGACGGGCTCCAGCCGGGCGACATGGAGGTGCTGGCCCTGTGGGCCGGCGCCCTGCTCCTGGCGAACGCCTTCAACGCGTGGCTGGGCATCATGCGGCACCGCACGATGACACGGGTGCGGATGGACGCCAACTTCCGTACGGTGAAAGTGGTGGTGGGGCAGACGGTGCGGCTCGGCGCCTCGCTGGAGCGGCGGACCGGGGCCGGGGAGGTCGTCACCATCGGGGTGGGCGACGTGCAGATGATCGCCCAGTCGCTCACGGCCGTCGGGCCGGGGACCGGTGCGGTCGTGGCGTACGCGGTGGTGGCGGGGCTGCTGTTGTCGGTGTCGCCGTTGCTGGCCGTGGTGGTGCTGCTGGGCGTGCCGGTGATCGGGCTGACGGTGGGGCCGCTGACGGGCCGGCTGCGGGGCACGGAGACGGAGTACCGGGAACGGCAGGGGGTGCTGACGGCACGGATCGGTGATCTCGCGGGCGGGCTGCGGGTGCTGAGCGGACTCGGCGGGAAGAGCCTGGTCTCCGACGCGTTCCGCCGGGACTCGGGGCGGCTGCGGGAGCAGGGGTACCGGGTCGGGGCGGTGACCAGCTGGATACAGGCGCTCGCCGCGGGGCTGCCGGTGCTGTTCCTCGCGGCGGTGACGTGGATCGCGGCACGGCTGGCCGCACAGGGTGAGATCACGGTGGGCGAGCTGGTCTCGGTGTACGGCTATGTGGCCGTACTGGTGTGGCCGGTGATGTTCCTCATCGAGTGCGGCTACCAGCTGAGCCGGGGCGTGGTGGCCGGCCGGCGGG
>NZ_NEUB01000652.1 GCF_002910825.1 Streptomyces sp. SM1
GACGCCGAGCAGCAGCAGGCGTTCGAGAACTACGTCAGGAACGGCGGCGGAGGAGCGGGCGGCGGGGGCACGGAGGCCGAGGCGCCGTCGGCGGGTGGCCACACCCTGCGCAACGGGGCGGGCGGACAGTGCCTCGTCTCCTCCGGCGGGCCCGGTTACGGCTACCTCGCCATGGGCAGCTGCACCGCCGGGGGAGCCGGCTGGAGCCTGCGGAGCGTCTCGTCCGGCGGCTACCGAATCGTCCATCGGACGTCGGGCAACTGTCTGTCCGCCTACGGTTCGATGCACAGCGCGACCTGTGGTGCGGACGACGCCCAGGAGTGGCGTCTCGGTCCGGGCGGCACCGTGGTCCTCACCAAGACCGGCAGGTGCCTGGACCACGCCCGGCCGAGCGGCATGATCATGACGCGGGAGTGCGACGGTTCGGCGGGCCAGAGCTGGGCCAGGAGCTGACGTGCGCGGGGCCGGTCAGCCGGCTCCGCCGCGGTCGCCGTCCCCCGGCTTGTCGTCCTTGTCCTTGTCGTCGTCCAGCGACCTGAGGAACTCGGGGTTGTCGTCCGGGGCCACCCACTGCCGACGGCCGCCGCCCCCGCCCCACACGGAGCCGCCCGTGCCCGCGGGCTGCCGCTTCTTGCCGGCGATGATCCAGGAGACCGAGCCGACCAGCGGAAACACCAGCACGAGGATCGCCCACAGCGGCTTGGGCATGTGACGGATGTCCTCGTCCTTGGTACTGATGCAGTCGATGAACGCATACACGCTCAGTGCCAGTGGCACGAGGAACATCAGCACCCGCAGCATGGGGCCTCTCCAGCGAAAGCAAGCGAAAGCGGTGGGCGGTACAGGCCCAGGGTAACCGCTCGGGGATACTTGACCGCATGGCTTACGACGATCTTCGCTCCCTGCTCAGGGCGCTGGAGCGCGAGGGCGACCTCAAGCGCATCAAGGCCGAGGTCGACCCGTTCCTGGAGGTCGGTGAGATCGTCGACCGGGTGAACAAGGCCGGCGGTCCCGCCCTGCTCTTCGAGAACGTGCGCGGCTCCAGCATGCCCCTCGCCATGAACGTGTACGGCACCGACCGCCGCCTGCTGAAGGCGCTCGGGCTGAAGTCGTACGCGGACATCAGCGAGAAGATCGGCGGGCTGCTCAGGCCCGAACTGCCGCAGGGCTTCATCGGCGTGCGCGAGGCCTTCGGCAAGCTCGGCTCGATGACGCACGTGCCGCCGAAGAAGGTGAAGTCCCAGGACGCGCCCGTGCACGAGGTCGTCCTGCACGGGGAGGACGTGGACCTCGACGAACTCCCGGCGCTCTTCACCTGGCCCAAGGACGGCGGCTCCTTCTTCAACCTGGGGCTCACCCACACCAAGGACCCGGAGACGGGCATCCGCAACCTCGGCCTCTACCGGCTCCAGCGGCACGACAAGCGCACCATCGGCATGCACTGGCAGATCCACAAGGACAGCCGGAACCACTACCAGGTCGCCGCGCGGCGCGGTGAGCGGCTGCCGGTCGCCATCGCCTTCGGCTGCCCGCCGGCCGTGACGTACGCGTCCACCGCGCCGCTGCCCGGGGACATCGACGAGTACCTGTTCGCCGGGTTCGTGCAGGGCAGGCGGATCGAGATGGTCGACTGCAAGACCGTTCCGCTCCAGGTTCCGGCGCAGGCCGAGGTCGTCATCGAGGGCTGGCTGGAGCCCGGAGAGATGCTTTCCGAGGGTCCCTACGGCGACCACACCGGCTTCTACACCCCGCAGGAACCGTTCCCCGCCCTGAAGATCGACTGCGTGACCATGCGGAAGCGGCCGCTGCTCCAGTCGATCGTCGTCGGCCGGCCGCCGACCGAGGACGGACCGCTGGGACGGGCGACGGAGCGCTTCTTCCTGCCGCTGCTGAAGATCATCGTGCCGGACATCGTGGACTACCACCTCCCCGAGTCCGGCGGCTTCCACAACTGCGCGATCGTCTCGATCGACAAGAAGTACCCCAAACACGCGCAGAAGGTGATGCACGCCATCTGGGGCGCCCACATGATGTCGTTGACCAAACTGATCGTGGTCGTCGACTCCGACTGCGACGTCCACGATCTGCACGAGGTCTCCTGGCGGGCCCTCGGCAACACCGACTACGCCCGTGACCTCACCGTCGTCGAGGGCCCCGTCGACCATCTCGACCACTCCTCCTACCAGCAGTTCTGGGGCGGCAAGGCGGGTATCGACGCGACGAAGAAGTGGCCCGAGGAGGGGTACACGCGCGACGGGGGCTGGCCCGACATGGTGGAGTCCGACCCCGACACGGCGGCGAAGGTCGACCGCCGCTGGAAGGAGTACGGACTGTGAGTCCCGACGGCGAGGGCGGACCGGCGCTCTTCATCGGCACCGAGACCGACTACGTGGCCCTCGTACGCCCCGAGCTGGACCCGGGCGACGAGGGGGTCCGCCGGGCCGCCGAGGAGGCGGGTGTCACCCCCGAGGAGCTCGCCGGTTCCGGTGACACCTGGGCGGTGCTCTTCGAGCGGGGCGGCGAGGGCGACGGCTTCGAGCTCCCCGGCGTGCGCGACGCGGAACCCGCCGAGTTCGCGCGGAGGCTGCGGGACGAGCTCACCGCGGCCGGGGGAGGACCGTTCACCGTCGACGGCGGCGCCGTGCTGCGGCTGGACGCCCGCCCGTCCGGAGCCGGCGCCTACCTGTTCACCGCGCACCTCACCCCGCCCGACGACGCCGAAAAGCCGCTGACCGTGGAGACGGGCCCGCTGCCCGCAGCCGCGCTGCTGGCCGACCTCGACACCTTCCTCGGGAGCCTCGCATGATGACCACCGCCGACGGGGTCGTGGGTTCGGACCCGGCCCCGCAGCCGGGGCGCACCAAGGCGTTCCTGCGCCTCGTCATGATCGAGCACTCGGTGTTCGCGCTGCCCTTCGCCTACATCGCCGCGCTCACCGCGATGTACGAGTGGGACGCGAGCATCCACTGGGGCACGCTGCTGCTGGTCACCGTCGCCATGGTCGGGCTGCGCACCTTCGCGATGGCCGCCAACCGGATCATCGACCGCGAGATCGACGCCCGCAACCCGCGCACCGCGCACCGCGAACTGGTCACCGGCGCGATGTCGGTCCGGCACGCCTGGACCGGCGCGCTGATCGCCCTCGCCGTCTTCCTCGGCGCGGCCGCCCTGCTCAACCCCCTCTGCCTCGCCCTCGCACCCGTCGCCGTGGTCCCGATGGTGGTGTATCCGTACGGCAAGCGGTTCACCGACTTCCCGCAGGCCATCCTCGGACTCGCGCAGGCCATGGGGCCGGTCGGCGGCTGGCTGGCCGTCACCGGGTCGTGGTCCTGGGACGCGGTCGTCCTCGGTCTGGCGGTCGGCATCTGGATCGGCGGCTTCGACCTGATCTACGCCTGTCAGGACGTCGACACCGACCGCGAGACCGGCGTGAGGTCGGTCCCGGCCCGCTTCGGCGTCCCGGCCGCCGTCCGGGCCGCCCGCGTCTGCCACGCCGTGACCACCGGCCTGTTCGTCTGGTTCGCCCTCCTCACCGACGCCGGTGTCTTCTTCTGGCTGGGCCTGCTGATCGTCGCCGGGGCCTTCGTCTACGAGCACAGCATCGTCCGCCCGACCGACCTGAGCCGCCTGAACCGGGCCTTCTTCAGCGTCAACGGCTTCATCGGCATCGCGCTGTTCGTCTGCGCCCTGCTGGACCTGCTGGTACGCGGGCTGACGGTGTAGCGCGCGGGACGCGCCGCACCGTCTAGGCAGTCGGCCGCCGCGCGTCGGGTGTGCGGCGGAAGACGAACGCCGCCGCCACGCCCGCGGCCAGGCCTATCAGGTGACCCTGCCAGCTGACGCCGGACTGGGTCGGGGCGAGGCCCGCGACGATCGAGCCTCCCCAGACCGCGGCCACCGATACGCCGGCCAGGACTCCCAGCGGGCGGCGCTCGACGAAACCGCTGACCAGCAGGAAGCCGAAGAGGCCGAAGATCAGGCCGGAGGCGCCCGCGGTGTTGGTGTGCGCCGGGGATATGAGCCACACCCCCAGACCGTCGGCCACGACGATCAGCGCGCAGACGCCGAGGAATCTGCGTATCCCGCCGAGCGCCGCCAGGAAGCCCAGCACCAGCAGCGGCACGCTGTTGGCGGCCACGTGGGCGAAGCCGAAGTGAAGGAACGCGGCCGGGACGATGTCGACCAGCTCGGACGGGACACGCGGCACGATGCCGTGGTCGTCCAGCGCGTGGCCGGCGGCCACGTCGACCACTTCGAGCAGCCACAGCAGCGCCACCCAGCCCGCCATCAGCCTGACCGCGGACCCGACCCGGTCACCCCGCGACCACTCCGTACGCGAACCCGACATCATCCACCCCCCGCCATCGGCCCGTTCTCTTTGAGGAACGCCCGGCACCCTTGCCCGGTTCCCTCCCTGTGACTCCCGATAGGCTCGGTGTCGTGAACCCAGTCAAGCCAGGAGAGACGCGCCGTACGCCTTGGATCGTAGGGGTCTCCGGTGCCTCCGGCACCCCGTATGCCGCCTCGGTTCTGCGCGCCCTGCTCACCGCCGGGGAGAGCGTCGATCTCGTCGTCAGCCGGGCCTCGCGGCTCACCCTGCTGGACGAGACCGGTATCGCCTTCCGTGACGCCCACTGGCGGGACGACCTGCGGGAATGGCTGTCCCGCGGGGCGGACGGCAAGCCGGACGCCTGCACCGTCGACCTCGACCGCGTACGGCACTGGACCGCGGGTGACCTGGCGGCCGGGCCGTCCTCGGGGTCGTATCCGAGCAAGGGCATGCTGATCGTGCCCGCCTCCACCGCCTGTGTGGCCGGGGTGGCGCTCGGACTCTCCAAGGACCTGTTGCAGCGGGCGGCGAGCGTGACCCTGAAGGAGGGACGCACGCTGGTGGTGGCCGTCAGGGAGACCCCGCTGAACGGCCAGACCCTGCGGCACCTGGTGACGCTGGACGACGCGGGCGCGGCCGTGGTGCCCGCCTCACCGGCCTTCTACGCGGGCGCGACGCACATCCAGGACCTGGTGGACTTCGTCGCCGGACGCGTTCTCGACGCGGCGGGCGTGGAGCACCGGCTCTACCGCCGCTGGAAGGGCGGACTCGGCGGCGGGTCCCGCACCGACTGAGTCCGTCAGCACGGCACATCACCACGGCACGGCAGCACCACCTTCAGCGCCACCCACGGCACCACCCTTTCAAGAACTCCCGGCACCACCCTTTTCAAGAACTTCGTACCTCTTCAGTGGAAGGCTCGATTCGAATGGACGCGGTGGACAGGCAGCTCATCCAGGCCCTGAGAGAGAACGGCCGGGCCTCGTACGCGGAGCTGGGGCGCCTCGTCGGCCTGTCGGGACCCAGCGTCACCGACCGCATCAACCGGCTGGAGGCGGCCGGTGTCATCACCGGCTACCGCGCCACCGTGGACGCCGCCTCGCTCGGGCTCGGCGTCACCGCCCTGATCGGCATCTCGCTCTCCGACGCCGCCGACCACGAGGACGTGGCGCAGCGGCTGAAGGACCTCGGCGAGATCGAGGACTGCTGGTTCATCGCCGGCGACGACTCCTTCATGCTCAAGGTGCGGGCGAGCGACGTGGACGGTCTGGAGAAGACCATCCGCCGGCTGTCCGGCACCAAGGGGGTCTCCCGCACCCGTACGACGATCGTGCTCTCCACGAAGTGGGAGAACCGCGTCGGTGAGCTGCCCGAGGAGGTGCAGTAGCCGGCTTGTACGGTTGACGGGGTCTGCCCGAAGCGGCCGGAGCGGCCGAAGAGGTCAAGAGCGTCGAGGAAAAGAGGGACGGCATGGACGTCGGGCTCAAGCGCGAACTGGAGCAGAAGGTCGGGGCGGGCGAGCGCCTGACCCGTGAGGACGGCATCGCGCTGTACGAGTCGGACGACCTGGCCTGGCTGGGCGGGCTGGCGCACGAGGTGCGGACGCGCAAGAACGGCGACGTCGTGCACTTCAACGTCAACCGTCACCTCAACATGACCAACGTGTGCACGGCCTCCTGCGCCTACTGCTCCTTCCAGCGCAAGCCGGGGGAGAAGGACGCGTACACGATGCGCATCGAGGAGGCGGTGAAGCTCGCCAAGGAGATGGAGTCGGAGAACCTGACCGAGCTGCACATCGTCAACGGGCTGCACCCCAACCTGCCGTGGCGCTACTACCCGCGCTCGCTGCGGGAGTTGAAGGCCGCCCTGCCGCACGTCTCGCTCAAGGCGTTCACCGCCACCGAGATCCACCACTTCGAGACCGTCTCCGGCATGTCCGCCTCCGAGATCCTCGACGAGCTGATCGACGCGGGCCTGGAGTCCCTCACCGGCGGCGGCGCGGAGATCTTCGACTGGGAGGTGCGGCAGCACATCGTCGACCACCGCACCCACTGGGAGGACTGGTCGCGCATCCACCGGCTGGCGCACGAGAAGGGGCTCAAGACCCCGAGCACCATGCTGTACGGCCACATCGAGGAGCCCCGCCACCGCGTGGACCACGTGCTGCGGCTGCGTGAACTGCAGGACGAGACCGGCGGCTTCCAGGTCTTCATCCCGCTGCGCTACCAGCACGACTTCGTGGACATGAAGGACGGCAAGGTCCGCAACCGGCTCCAGGCGCGGACGCAGATGGCGACCGGGGCGGAGGCGCTGAAGACGTTCGCGGTGTCGCGGCTGCTGTTCGACAACGTGCCGCACGTGAAGGTCTTCTGGGTGATGCACGGAGTGCAGACGGCGCAGCTCGCGCTCCAGCACGGTGCGGACGACATGGACGGCTCGGTCGTCGAGTACAAGATCACGCACGACGCGGACAACTACGGCACGCCGAACAAGCTGACGCGCGAGGATCTCCTCGACCTGATCCGGGACGCCGGGTTCCGGCCGGTGGAGCGGAACACGCGGTACGAGATCATCCGGGAGTACGACGGCGCGGACCCGGCGCGCCGGGAGTCCCCGCAGCCGATGCGGGTGTGACGTTCCCGGTCGTTCGCCCTCCCGCGGCGGCCTCCCCGCCGTGCGGGGCCGCCGCGGACTGCCGGAGCTGCCCCCTGCACCGTGACGCCACGCAGACCGTCATCGGCGCCGGGAACACCCACGCCCGCGTCATGCCCGTCGGGGAGCAGCCCGGTGATCAGGAGGACCGGCAGGGCAGGCCCTTCGTCGGCCCCGCGGGCACACTGCTCGACCGGGCGCTCGGGGAAGCCGGCCCGGAGTGCGGGGCACGGTGCTGGAGGAGGAGATCCACGGACGCCCCGAGCGGCTGGTGCCCACGGTCCACCCCTCGGCGGTGCTGCGGACGAGGACCGGGAGGCGGCGTACCAGTGGCTGCCGTCCGACCTGAAAGTGGCTGCGCGAGCACTGGGGTAATGCCTAGTATCGACCTATGCCCCTTACTTTCACCTTCGATCCCGTCGTCACCCCGGAACTGCGCGACGGCATCCTCGACCTGTGGGCCGACGTCACCGACGCGGGCGGAGCGGTCGGTTTCGTACCGCCGGTGACGCGGGAGGAGATCCGGCCCGGACTGGTGCGGCAGTTCGTGGCGATGGCGGAGGAACGCTCCCGGCTGCTCGTCGGCCACGACGAGGAGGGGCGGGTGGCGGCGACGGCGTTCCTCACCCTCAACACGCACCACCTGATGACCCACTGGATCTGGCTCTACACGGTGATGGTCCACCCCCGCCACCAGGGCCGGGGCTACGGCCGCGACCTGCTCGCCGCCGCCGGACGGGCCGCCCGCACCCTCGACGGCGTCGAGGCGATACGGCTCACCTGCCGCGGCGGCCTCGGCCTGGAGCACTTCTACGCCTCCTGCGGCTACAAGGAGGTCGGCCGGGTCCCGGGCGCCATCCGCGTGGGCCCCGACGACGACCGGGACGACATCATCATGCTGCTCCCGCTGACCTGAGGCCCGTACCGGGGGCCCGGGGTCGGCACCCCGCCGAAAGATCCCCCACCGGCCGTGCTTCACTGGACGTTGTCCCTTTGGGGCGTTCTGACCGTACGCAGGGAAGAGTGGATGAGATGCTCCGCTACACACTGATGCGACTCGGGATCTTCGCGGGCTGCCTCGTGGGCGTCTGGGGCCTCGTCTACTCCGGCCTCGCCCCGCGCGGCCTCGGCGACTCCAACGGCCTGTGGATCATCCTGCTCGCGATGCTGATCTCGGCCCCCATCAGCTTCGTCGTGCTCCGCAAGGAGCGGGACCGGGCCTCCGAGCAGATCGTGCGGCGGGTGGACCGCGCCAAGGCCAACCTGGAGGCCAACCGCAACCAGGAGGACGCGGCCGACGACACCGCCCGCGCCCAGAGCCAGGCGCAGGGCCAGACGCAGGGCCAGGCCTCGTAACGTCCGTCACAGCCGCGCACCGCGCTTCGGCGCCCCGGGTTCCCGAATCCCCTGGAAACCCGGGGCGCTTTGCGTTGTGCGGACGCGTTCGGGGCTCCGCCTGTCAAAGCAAGGCTTTGAGGATCTCAAAGTTCAGGTGCTACGGTCGTCGGGTGAAGTCAGCAGCCGTGTTCCGCACGCCCCGGAGTGTTCCGCTCGTGGCGCGTCTGCACGTGGACCTCTGCCGGGTCACCTCCGCGAACTGTCGTCCCTGACGTTCCGCCGCCCCCGAGTCCACGTCACCTTTCCCCACGCGTCCTCACGCGTCCCCTCACCGGAGCATGTCCGTGTCCACGAACACGCAGTTCAAGCTGCCCGTACGCGCGCCCTTCTGGGCCCAGATACTCGCCGGCCTCGTCCTCGGCGTCCTGCTCGGCTGGCTGGCCCGCAGCCAGGACCTCTCCTGGCTGGTCACCACCCTGGAGAAGGTCGGCGGCACCTTCATCGGCCTGCTGAAGCTCGCCGTCGCCCCGCTCGTCTTCTTCGCGATCCTCGTCTCCATCACGAACCTGCGCAAGGTCAACAACGCGGCCCGGCTCGCCTCGCGGACCCTCCTCTGGTTCATGATCACGTCGCTCATCGCGGTGGCGATCGGCCTGGTCATCGGCCTGGTCACCAACCCGGGCGCCGGTACCGGCCTCACCCCGGCGGACGGCGCCGCGCCCGAGAAGTCCGGCTCCTGGACCGACTTCCTCACCGGCATCGTGCCGACCGACGTGATCACGCCGTTCACCGAGCTGAACGTCCTCCAGATCGTCTTCATGGCCGCCGTCGCCGGTATCGCCGCCCTCCAGCTCGGCGAGAAGGCCCAGCCGATCCTCACCCTGAGCGAGTCCGTCCTCGAACTCCTCCAGAAGGCCCTGTGGTGGGTCATCCGCCTCGCCCCGCTCGGCACCGTCGGCCTCATCGGCAACGCGATCGCCACCTACGGCTGGGACCTCATCGGCAAGTACGCCACCTTCACCGCCGACATCTACATCGGCTGCCTGATCGTCCTCTTCGGCGTCTACCCGGCGCTGCTGGCGACCGCCGCCAAGGTGAACCCCGTCCAGTTCTTCAAGGGCGCCTGGCCCGCGATCCAGCTGGCCTTCGTCTCCCGCTCGTCCGTCGGCACCATGCCGCTGACCCAGAAGGTCACCGAGCGCCTGGGCGTACCGAAGGAGTACGCGAGCTTCGCCGTCCCGTTCGGCGCGACGACGAAGATGGACGGCTGCGCCGCGATCTACCCGGCCATCGCCGCGATCTTCGTCGCCCAGATCTTCGACATCCCGCTGGGTCTCGGCGACTACCTGCTGATCGCGTTCGTCTCGGTCGTCGGCTCCGCCGCCACGGCCGGCCTCACCGGCGCGACCGTCATGCTGACCCTCACCCTCTCCACCCTGGGCCTGCCCATGGAGGGCGTGGGCCTGCTCCTCGCCATCGACCCCATCCTCGACATGATCCGCACCGCGACGAACGTCGCCGGGCAGGCGCTCGTCCCGGTCGTCGTCTCCGCCCGTGAGGGACTGCTCGACCGCACGGCGTACGACTCCGTCCACGCCTCACCGGTCGGCGGGAGCCCCGCCGACGGGACTCCCGCCGACGATCCCCGGCGGGTCCCCGCGGCGGCCTGACCGTTCCCGGGAATCCGGGCGAGGGGCGCTTTCCGGCAATCACCGAGAGGTGACCGTTGCTGGGGGCGCCCCTTATCCCTGTTCCGCCGATGGTGTGCAATCACCTGGACCACGTGAATCGTGCGCATCACGCGCACCCTGAGCATCACGTGAACCACGAAAGTGATCCGGCAGGGATCAGCACCACACGCGAAGGGGGATCCCATGGCACGTACGCGGGCGCAGAGCCTACGCAGCGTCGCCGAGGCGGTCGCGTCCGGCACCGATCCGCGCGCGGCGGCCCAGGACGAACTGCGCCGCCGCGTCGGCGGCGGCACGTCGTCGCAGGGCGGCGGAGACGGTCGGGGCGGACGTCAGGAGACCGAGGGCGACGGGATGGACCCCGCCGACTTCCCGGCGGCCCGGGAACAGGACGGGAGCTCCGTCGACACCGTCATGCGGCAGAAGACGGTGCCGCTGGACGAGGCCGGTGAGGCGCTCGGCCGCAGTGAGCAGCTGCGCGACGGCGGCGAGGTGATGCACGCCATCTGCCCGATGGTGATGCCCCGGGGCCGCTCCCTGCTGTCCATGCTGCCGGTGCTGTCGCTGCTGGTGATCGGCGTCGTGGGCACGTCGGTGGTGTCGGCGACCGGGGGCGGCGTCCTCACCGACCCCCTGTTCGGAGTGCACTACTGGGTGATCGCGCTGCTCTCCGTCGCGTTCGTGTGGTGGCGGCAGGGCCTGGTCATGGTGCCGGACGGCTGCCAGGCGCTGATCACCCGGTTCGGCAAGCTGGAAAAGGTCGTCGGCCCCGGCCGGATCACCCTGCTCAGCCCCTGGAAGCGGGTGTCCTACATCGTCAACACGGTCCGCGAGTACCCGTTCAACGCCCCGGTGCGCGAGGCCCCGACCAAGGGCGGGGTGAAGGCGTCCATCGACCTGTTCATCCAGTTCCGGATCAGCGACCCGGTCGAGTTCGTCTACACCCTCGGCGCCGTGCGCGGGTTCGAGGAGAAGCTGGGCAACGCCGTCAGCGAGACCATCCGCAGCCTGATCTACGAGCAGGAGGCGTCCGGGATCTACGACATGGTGGGTGAGGACAGCGGCCGCCTGCTGGAGCAGCTCAACCACCAGTTCCGTCCCGCGGTGGAGCTGACCAACGCCAACATCACCCACGCCGAGCCCTCGGACCGGCGCTACCGGATGGACCTGGCCGCACCCGAGATGGTGCGGATGGCCAAGGAGGCGTACACCCACGAGTACGCGCTCCAGCTGCGCATGGAGCAGGACGAGGGCGACCTGAGCAAGGAACTCGCCTCGAGCCAGGAGACGCTCTCCGCGATCCAGGCCGACATCGCCCAGTACCAGGCGCAGATGGACACCGCCGTGGAGCGCGAGACCAACCGTGCCGAGGCGCTGGCCCGCCAGCGTTACGTCCAGGCCGAGTCGGAGGCCAAGGCCAACGCGGCACTGCTGGAGGCGCAGGCCCTCGACATCCGCGCGGTGACCGCCGCGCAGGCGCCGGAGATCCTCGAGTACCGCTATCAGCAGCAGGTGCTCGACACCCTGGAGCAGGTCGCCGACCACCTGCCCCGTCTGGTGCGCATCGGCGGCGCGGACAGCGCCGGCGCGGCCGGCATCGACTTCCTGGAACTGGCCCGCGAGATGGTCGGTGAGCGCGGGGCCGAGCTGTTCACCGACGAGGACATGGCCGCCGTACGCGGCAGGCTGACGGAGGTGTCGGAGCGGATCGCCGCCCGCGAGGAGGAGATCGGCGCGCTGCTGGCGGCCGAGCGGCCGACGGTGCCGCAGATGCCCGGGGACGCCGGGAGCGCCGGGGCGGGCGATGCGCCCGACGGCGAGACGGCCGGGGCCCCCGGGACCGGTGAGACCCCCGGGACCGCCATCACCGGTGATGTGCACGAGCCCGCCGAGGAGGACCAGCCGTGAGTTCCGCCCGTATCCACCGCCGCTCGGTCATCTCCGAGGCCGTCGCTCCCTGGTCCGACATCGCCCGTCTGCTGCGCGGCGGCGAGGCCGACACCCTCATTCCGGTGATCATCCCCCGCCACCGTCGCCGGCTGTGGTGGATGCTGCCGCTCTGGCTCGGCGTCTACGCCCTGCTGGCGGGCGTGATGCTGACGCTGCGGGAGGCCGACTCCGACGGGGCGGCCGACCTCGCGTACGGCGCCCTCGCCACCCTCTCCTACGTCGGCGGCGTGGTGCTGCTGGTGATCGGCGCGCTGTGGTGGTGGCGTTCCTCGATCGTCGAGATCGAGCAGGGCACCCACGGCGTGCTGACCCGCTACGGCGCCGTCACCCGCACGCTCGACGCCGGCCGGCACTACCTCTGGCACCCCTGGTCGCGGGTCGACTTCGTCGTCGACACGGCCACCGAGATCCCGTACTCGGCGCCCGTCATGGCCTGCCCCACGCAGGAGAACGTGCCGCTGCGCTCGATCGAGTTCTTCCTGAAGTTCCGCATCACCGACGCGGTGCTGTTCGTGCGCACCATCGGCGCCGGCAACTTCGACCTGGTGCTCTCCAGCGCCGTGCAGGACGCGATCCGGCAGCGGGCCCGGCAGATGCGCACCGAGCGCGCCTACGACCTGCGCGGCTCGGACGTGGCCGACATGCAGGAACTGCTCAACCGGCAGCTGTCCGGCTACGGCGTGCGCATCACCGGCTGCAACATCCCCGACGTGCAGCTGCCGACGCAGTACCAGCACCACCTGGCCACCCGGGAGCGGATCGCCAAGGAGCGCACGGCCTACGAGCAGGAGTGGGGCCTGACCCGCAAGCGGCGCATCGACAGCCTGGGCATGGACATCGAGCGGGCCAAGAAGGTGCGCGACGCCCGCATCGTCGAGGTCAGGGCGGCGCTGAACCGGGCCCGTGAGGAGGTCGCCCAGCTGCTGGAGCGGCAGGAGACCGAGGCCCAGCGGGTGCGGTTCGAGATCGAGACGCGCGGCCGCAGCGGGCTCATCGCCGCCGAGAACGAGGCCCGCGCCCAGCGCGCCCTGGCCATGGCCTACCGGGACAACCGCGCGGTGCTCCAGTACGAACTGGCCCGCCGGCGCCTCGAGGTGGGCGCCGGACTCGCGGGGAAGGCCCCGCAGCCGGTGGTGGTGCGTACCGACGGCGGTACCGACACCTCGGCGCTGTCCACGCTGTTCACCGCGCAGCTGCTGCCGCGGCTGACGGCGGGCGACCGGCCGGCCCTCGGCGGGCTGACGGTGCCGGGGAACGACGGTGGACGGGATCCGCAGTAGGAGACGGACCGTACGCTGTGTCCCATGGGTGCCGTGAAGACGAAGCGGATGCCGCGTGCGGTCCGTGAACAGCAGATGCTGGACGCAGCCGTGCGTACCTTCGGGCAACGGGGGTACATGGCCGCGTCGATGGACGAGATCGCCGAACTGGCTGGCGTGTCCAAGCCGTTGGTGTATCTGTACCTGAACTCCAAGGAGGACCTCTTCACCGCCTGCATCCGGCGGGAGGCGAGGGCCCTCACCGAGGCGGTCCGCGCCGGCGCCCGTCCGGAGCTGGCGGCGGACCGCCAGCTCTGGTCGGGTCTCACCGCGTTCTTCACGCACACCGCCCGGCACCCCGACGGCTGGGCGGTGCTGCACCTCCAGGCCCGGACGCACGGCGAGGTGTTCGCCGCCGAGGTGGCCGCGATGCGCACGGAGATCGTGGCGTTCGTGACCCAGCTCATCCTCGTCGCCGCCCGCGAGGCACATCGCGACCCCGACTTCCCCGAGCGTGAGGTCTCCGGGCTCGCGGAGGCCCTGGTGGGGGCCGCCGAGTCGCTCGCCGACTGGGCGAACGCCACGTCCGGGGTCACGGCCCGGCAGTCGGCGGCCACCCTGATGAACTTCGCCTGGGCGGGGCTGGGCGACCTGATGGCCGGCGCACGCTGGACACCGCCCGACGACGCGGAGTCCGACGACGGTGCGGCTCAGGCCGGCCGGACCTCCCCGGTGAGGTGAACCCGGTCGCCGGCGCCGCGCAACTCGAAGCGTCCGCCCCGCGCCGCGTACGTCACCGTGCCGGGCAGGAGCACCGGTGCCCGGAAGTCCGCCCGGATCGCCGTCGCGTCGGGGGTGCCGTGCGCGGCGAGGCAGCGGGCCACGGTCCACATGCCGTGCGCGATGGCGCGGGGGAAGCCGAAGAGCCGGGCGGTGAGCGGGTACAGGTGGATCGGGTTGCGGTCGCCGGACGCCGCCCCGTAACGCCGGCCGAGGTCGCCGGCGAGGCGCCACTCATGGCGGGCGGGGAGGGGAACGGGGTTCTCTCCCGCGGGTGTTGCAGCCGTCGAGTCCGTCGAGTCCGTCGAGTGCGTCGAGTGCGTCGAGTCCGTCGCCTTCGCCGGGTCCCTCGCGTCGTCCGGTGGCGCGGTGGTGGTCCGGTGCCGGGCCAGGTAGGTGCTCCGTGACTCCCATACGACGTCCCCGCCGGAGCGCAGCTCCGTGACCACGGCGGTCTCCGTGCCGCGCCGGTGCGGGGCCAGGCCGTCGACGTACACGGTCAGCTCGTGGACGCCGGCGGGTGGCGTCGCACGGTGCCGGGTGATCGCGATCGAGGTGTGGACGAGGCCCAGCAGCGGCAGCGGGAAGTCCCGCCCGCTCATCAGCCGCATGGTGAGCGGAAAGCCCAGCACATGCGGATAGGTCACCGGCAGCGCGTCCTCGCCGGTCGGGAAGCCGCACACCCGCTCGTACGCGGTGAGCCGCGCGGGGTCGACGCGCAGGGCGGGCAGTACCAGGCGGGTGCGGGGCCAGCCGGCGTCGGGGCGGGGCCGTTTGAGGGGTGACAGCAGGGCGCCGCGCGCGAGGAACGGGGCGAGGGCGGGGGCTCCGGCGAGTTCGATCACGGGTGCGGGGGTGGAGGTCATGGCGTCCTCACGCGCCCAGCAGGCTCTGGCCGCAGACCCGTACGACCTGTCCGTTCACCGCGCCGGAGGCCGGGTGGGCGAGCCAGGCGGTGGTCTCGGCGACGTCGGCGGGCAGTCCGCCCTGGGCGAGGGAGTTCATACGGCGTCCCGCCTCACGGATGAGCAGCGGGACGGCGGCGGTCATCTTCGTCTCGATGAAGCCGGGCGCCACCGCGTTCACCGTCACCCCGTGCCCGGCGAGCGCGTGCGGGGCGAGGGAGCGGACCAGACCGGTGATCCCGGCCTTGCTCGCACCCTCCACGACTCCGGCGCCGTCGCCCTGATCACGGAGACCGCCGGCCAGGCCGCCGCCCTGGGCCCCGAACTCCCGCACCTGCCCGACCTGCGGCGGCTGTGGGTCGTGGAGAAGGGCCACGTCGACGCCCTCGCGGAAGCGGGCACGCACCTCCCGGACGCCGAGGTGGAGGTACGCCGGGGCATGCTCGGCCCCGACACCCTCGCCACCCTCGTCTACACCTCGGGCACCACCGGCCGGCCCAAGGGCTGCGCCCTCACCCACGGCAACTTCTTCGCCGAGGTGGACAACGCCATCGAGCTGCTCTACCCCATCTTCCGGGCCCGGACCGGCGAAGAGGCCTCCGTGCTGCTCTTCCTGCCCATGTCCCACGTCTTCGGCCGCATGGTCGCCGTCGCCTGCGTACGGGCCCGGGTGCGCCTCGGCCACGCGCCGAGCCTGGCCGCCGAGGACCTGCTGCCGGACCTGGCGAGCTTCCGGCCCACCTGCCTGCTGACCATCCCGTACATGCTGGAGAAGGTCTTCAACTCCGCCCGCGCGAAGGCGGAATCGGGTGGACGGGCCGCGACCTTCGACCGCGCGGCGTCGGTGGCCCGCCGTTACGGCGAGGCCGTCGAGGGCCGGCAGACCGGCGCGGGCCCCGGCCCGTCCCGCTCCCTGAAGGCGGCCCGCGCCCTCTGCGACCCGCTGGTCTACCGCAAGGTCCGGGGCGCCATGGGCGGCAGGGTCCGCTACGCCATCTGCGGCGGCTCCCCGCTGGGCCGCCGCCTCAGCGCCTTCTACGCCGGTGCCGGCATCGAGATCTTCGAGGGCTACGGACTGACGGAGACCACCGGCGCCTCGACGGTGACACCCCCGATGAAGCCCCGCCTGGGCACGGTGGGGTGGCCGCTGCCCGGCACCCGCATCCGTATCGCGGCGGACGGCGAGATCCTGGTCGGCGGGGAGCACGTACTGCGCGGCTACTGGGACCCCCAGGCGGGCGGCGTCGTCTCCGCCGCTCCGGACGGCTGGCTGCCCACGGGCGACATCGGTGAACTGGACGGCGAGGGCTACCTGACCATCACGGGCCGCAAGAAGGAGCTGATCATCACCTCCGGCGGCAAGAGCATCGCCCCGGCCCCGCTGGAGAACTGGCTCCGCTCGCACCCGCTGATCTCCCAGGTCATGGTGGTGGGAGACAACCGCCCGTACGTCTCCGCCCTGATCACCCTCGACCCCGACGGCGTCACCCACTGGCGCCGCATGAACGGCAAGCACCCGGTCCCGCCGGAACTCCTCGCCGACGATCAGGAGTTGCTGGCGATCCTCCAGCGCGCCCTCGACGAGGCCAACAAGATGCTGTCCCGCCCGGAGTCGATCCGCCGCTTCACCGTCCTCCCCGTGGACTTCACCGAGGAGGCGGGGCACCTGACTCCGTCGATGAAACTGCGGCGCGAGGAGATCATGCGGGACTTCGCCCGGGAGGTGGAAGCGCTGTACGGGGGGTAGCTCAGCCCGGTGTACGGGCGATGAGGAAGGCCTGCGGGGTCGACGCCCCCTGCGCCGTGTCGGCCATGCGTACCGTGCGCTGGACGAGGGTGTATCCGGCCCCCTCCAGGATCCCGGCCACCCGTTCCGGCCGCATGCGCCGGAAGTCGAGGGTGACCGGATGACCCCAGGGGTGCTCGTGCCGACGAGGCTCGTCGCCGGACTGGAAGGCGAGCATGAGGTGTCCCCCGGGCCTCAGGACCCGGCGGAACTCCTTGTAGATCCCGGCCAGTTCGTCCAGTGGGGTGTGGATGGTGGAGTACCAGGAGACCACCCCGTCCAGCGAACCGTCGGGCAGCTCCAGACGCTGCATCGCGCCCTGTTCGAAGCGCAGCCCCGGGTTCTCGCGGCGGGCGATCGCGAGCATGGACGCCGACAGGTCGAGGCCGAGGACGGACAGCCCGAGGGAGGCGAGGTACGCGGTCACCCGGCCGGGACCGCACCCCACGTCGGCCACCTTGCCGCCCTCGCCGACCAGCCCGGCGAAGCCGGCCATCGCCGCCCGGTCCAGGGGCATGGCGGGAAGGGCGTTCCGGAACGTGGCCGCGTAGTCCTCGGCGACGGCGTCATAGAAGGTCCGGGTCGTGGCCACGTGATCGGCATCGGTGGAGGTCATGGGCGAGGACCCTACCGGCGTCCACCGACAGCGCCCGAACACGGGCGAAGCGGGGGGCGGGGCAGCAAAGGCAGGAGCCCCGTCGCCTGACGGCGCGGGGCTCCTTGGGTACTGCTGGTCGTTCCCGGATCGGAGGATCAGACCGGGGTGACGTTCTCCGCCTGCGGGCCCTTCGGGCCCTGCGTGACGTCGAAGGACACCTGCTGGTTCTCCTCGAGAGAGCGGAAGCCGCTCGCGTTGATCGCGGAGTAGTGGACGAAGACGTCGGGGCCGCCGCCTTCCTGGGCGATGAAACCAAAGCCCTTTTCGGCGTTGAACCACTTCACGGTTCCGGTAGCCATAAGCCCTCCTTGGGCCCAAAGGGTTGCCCTGCTCCAGAACCAGCAAGTGTGAAGACCAATTCCGCACAACTGCATCCGTCTGAGAACGACGAGAGCCCGCGGTCACATGCTCCGCAGGCTCTGTACTGCAAGGGAAACCAAACTGCAACTTGCGAAGAAGCCTAGCACGCAGGTGTCGGGATGCAATAGAGGTCAAGATCACGTCACCCGAATGTTTGCACGTCCCGTGCGCCACACCCGTTCCGGCCGTCCGTGGCCGTCCGTGGCCGTCCGTGGCCGTCCGTGGCCGTCTGTGGCCGTCTGTGGCCGTCCGTGGCCGTCCGTGGCCGTCCGAGTCCGCTCAGAGGTGCGCGAGGGGGTGGAGGGCCGTTCGCTCCCGCCGAGGGCTAGCCTCACGATGTGGACAATCCTCGCACCCGGCCGCGCGTCGGACACATCCAGTTCCTGAACTGCCTGCCCCTCTACTGGGGGCTCGCGAGAACCGGCACGCTCCTCGACTTCGAGCTGACGAAGGACACCCCCGAGAAGCTCAGCGAGCAGCTGGTGCGGGGCGACCTCGACATCGGGCCCATCACGCTCGTCGAGTACCTCAAGCACGCGGACCGGCTCGTCGCCTTCCCCGACATCGCCGTGGGCTGCGACGGCCCGGTGATGTCCTGCGTGATCGTCTCCCAGGTGCCGCTGGACCGGCTGGACGGTGCCCGGGTCGCCCTCGGGTCGACCTCCCGCACCTCCGTACGCCTCGCCCAGCTCCTCCTCGCCGAGCGGTACGGCGTACAGCCCGACTACTACACCTGCCCGCCCGACCTGAGCCTGATGATGCAGGAGGCCGAGGCGGCCGTCCTCATCGGGGACGCGGCCCTGCGCGCCAACATGGTCGACGGCCCCCGCTACGGCCTGGACGTGCACGACCTGGGCGCGCTGTGGAAGGAGTGGACGGGCCTGCCGTTCGTCTTCGCGGTCTGGGCGGCGCGGCGCGAGTACGCCGAGCGCGAGCCGGTCATCACCCGCAAGGTGCACGAGGCCTTCCTCGCCTCCCGCAACGTCTCCCTGGAGGAGGTCGACAAGGTCGCCGAGCAGGCCGCCCGCTGGGAGGCCTTCGACGAACGGACCCTGGCCCAGTACTTCACCACCCTCGATTTCAGCTTCGGCGCCCCGCAGCTGGCGGCGGTCGCGGAGTTCGCCCGCAGGGTCGGGCCGACGACCGGATTCCCGGCGGACGTCACCGTGGACCTCCTCCGGCCGTGAGACAGCGGCCGCGTCGGCTGCGGCCCGGGGTCCATCGGCCGTGAGACAGCGGCCGCGTCGGCCGTGGTTCGAAGTCCATCGGTCGTGAGACCGGAGCCGCGTGGGCTGCGGCCCGGGGCTCCATCGGCCGTGAGACCCGGCGGGCCGCGCACTACGCTGCTGGAAGGTCCCGGCAGACGGGCGTGACGGGGGAGGGGTGGACGCCATGCGGCCGCTCGATGTGGACGAACCCACGGTCGTGGGGCCCTACCGGCTGCTCGGCCGGCTCGGCTCGGGCGGCATGGGCCGGGTCTGCCTGGGCCGCAGTGCCGGGGGCCGCACCGTCGCGGTGAAGATCGTGCACCCGCACTTCGCGCTGGACGAGGAGTTCCGCGCCCGGTTCCGCCGCGAGGTCGACGCCGCGCGCCGGGTGGGCGGTGCCTGGACGGCGTCCGTCCTGGACGCCGACCCCGAGGCCCGGGTGCCGTGGGTCGCCACCGCCTACGCGGCCGGCCCCTCCCTCGCGGCCGCGGTCACCGACTCCGGTCCGCTGCCCGCCCACACCGTACGGACCCTGGGCGCGGGTCTGGCCGAGGCACTGACGGCGGTGCACGAACTGGGCCTGGTGCACCGGGATGTGAAGCCGTCCAACGTCCTCCTCCGGCAACCGGCCGCTGGTCACCCACGGGCCGGAGATCTACGCACTGCCGGCCGTCTGAAGTCCGGGCATCGCCGAGGGCCTTCGGCAACCGAGCAACGAACACGGCCGCACGGGCCGACGGGGAGGACGAACCGCCATGCAGACACTGGTCACGGTCGTAGGGGAGGGCGGTCAGCCGCAGGACGTCGTCGTCACCACGGACGACGACGCCACCGCGGGCGATGTCGCACAGGCGCTGGCACAGGACGCCGGGCGGGCCGGTCACGTCACGGGCGGGCCCGGCAACGTGGTTGTCCTGCCCGGCACGGCGCAGGCCCTCCCGTACGGCCCCGGCACGACAGCCGTCCCAGCGGCACCGACCCTGTGGGCCGACGGAGAGCCGTGCGATCCGTCCACACCTGCGGCAACCGTCCTGCGGGACGGCATGCGCCTGTCCGTCGACGACTCGATCGGGCCACTGCTGCGGCAGGGCGAACCGGCCGGAACGTACGAACTGCGCGTGGCCGGCGGCCCCGACTCCGGGCGGGTGGTCCGACTGGGCATCGGTACGGCCACCGCCGGTACGGCGCCCACCTGTTCGCTGCCGCTGTCGGACACCTCGCTTCCTCCCGTCGCCCTCAGGCTCACCGTCGACATGAAGGGCGGAGCGACACTCACACCCGAGAACGGCGCCGGGATCCTGCTCGACGACGAGCCGATCACGTCCGCCGAGCCGTGGCCACTCGGCGCCGTCGTCCGCGTCGGTGACTCGCTACTCGTCCTCGACCGGGCGGCCGAGCCGGACGCGCATCTCTCCGCGATGAGCGAGGGCGGCCTCGCCTACAACCGCCCGCCCCGGCTGCCGCCGCTGCGGCCCCGGCGGCGGCTCGTGGTGCCCGTACCGCCCACCAAGGGGGACCGGGCGCGCTTCCAGTTCATCCTGGCGTTCATGCCCATGCTCTTCGGCATCGGCATGTGGCTCCTCACCAAGCAGGTCTACATGCTGCTCTTCTGCCTGATGAGCCCCCTGATGATGGCCGCCCAGTGGCTCAGCGAGAACCGGGAGGGCAAGAAGAAGCACAAGACTTCCGTCAAGCAGTACAAGAAGGACATCGCCGCTCACAAGGTGGAACTCGCCGCACTCGGCAAGGAAGAACAGCGTGCCCGCCGCGGCGACAGTCCCGACCCGGCCGAGATCCTGCTGTTCGCCACCGGACCGCGCCGCCGACTGTGGGAGCGCCGACTCACCGATCCGGACGCCCTCCAGCTGCGAGTCGGCTCCGGCAACCTCCCCTCCGACGTCGAACTCGTCCTGGGCCGCGGCGGCTCGCTGTACGAGGAGGAGCGCCCGGAGCCGCCCGTCCTGCCGGACGTGCCCGTCACCCGCCCCCTTCACCGAGCTCGGCGTGGTCGGAGTCGCCGGCGACCGGGCCCGTGCGCTGGCCACCGCCCGCTGGTTCGGCGTACAGGCGGCGGTGCTGCACAGCCCTCGGGACCTGGCCCTCGTGATGCTCGCGTCCACCCCGGCCGCCGGCGCCGACTGGCAGTGGGCGCCCTGGCTGCCCCACACCGGCCCCGACCAGGGACAGGACTGCGTCGCGCTGGTCGGCTTCGACTCCGAGACGATCACCCGCCGCGTCAACGAGCTGCTGAACGAGCTGGCCCGGCGCAAGGCCTCCCACGAGCAGAACAGCATGACGGGCCGACTGTACCCGGACCCCACCGTCCTGATGATCCTCGACGGGGCCCGGCTGCTGCGCCGCGTACCCGGCGTGCCCCAACTCCTCGCCGAGGGACCCCAGTACGGCATCCTCGCCCTGTGCGTCGACGAGGACGAGCGGCTCCTGCCGGAGGAGTGCAAGGCCGTCGTCGCCTGGTCACCCGACGCCGCCCACCACGTCCGGGTCCGCGGCCACGGTCTGGAGGCCGTGGGTGACGTGCTGGCCGACCAGGTCACGCCCGAGTGGTGCGAGCTGCTGGCCCGCTCCCTCGCCCCCGTGCGGGACGTCAGCCGGGACGACGCGGGCAGCGCCCTGCCCAGCTCGGCCCGGCTGCTGACCCTGCTGGGTATGCCGGACCCGACCGGCACCGACGTGGAGCGGATCTGGCAGGCGGGCGGCTCCACCACGGCGGCGCCCGTCGGCATCGCCGCGGACGGCCCCTTCGTCCTCGACATCCGGCGGGACGGACCCCACGCGCTGGTCGCCGGAACCACCGGCGCCGGCAAGTCGGAACTCCTGCAGACGATCATCACGTCGCTGGCCGTCGCCAACCGGCCCGACGCTCTCAACTACGTCCTGATCGACTACAAGGGCGGCAGCGCCTTCATGGACTGCGCCCGGCTGCCGCACACGGTCGGCATGGTCAGCGACCTCGACGCCCACCTCACCGAGCGGGCCCTGGCCTCCCTCGCCGCCGAGCTGCACCGCCGGGAGAGGATCCTCTTCGACGCCGCCACCAAGGACATCGAGGACTACAACGACACCCGTAAGCTCCGTCCCGAACTCGAACCGATGCCTCGACTGGTCCTGGTCATCGACGAGTTCGCGTCCCTCGTCGCCGAGCTCCCCGACTTCATCGCGGGACTGGTCGACATCGCCCGTCGTGGCCGCTCCCTCGGCGTCCATCTGGTCCTGGCCACCCAGCGTCCCGCCGGCGTCGTGAGCGCGGACATCCGCGCCAACACCAACCTGCGGATCGCGCTGCGGGTGACGGACGCCTCGGAGTCCATCGACGTCATCGAGGCACCGGACTCGGGCGCCATCGCCAAGTCCACACCGGGCCGTATGTATGTCCGCTCCGGAGCGCAGTCCCTCGTCGGCGTGCAGTCGGCCCGTATCGGAGGCCGCCGGCCCGCCACGGGCGGAACGGGCCCGAAGGCGACGCTGCTGCCGCTGCCCCGGAGCGCCTACGGCCGCCCGCTGCCCAGGAGGACCGCGGCCGAGGACGACGGCACCATGGTCACCGACCTCGCCGTCCTCGTCGACGCGGTACGCGACGGCGCCCGCCGCATGGGCTTCGGCGAGCAGCGCAGCCCCTGGCTGCCGCCCCTGTCGGAACAGGTCACACTCGACGAACTCAGCGCGTACGGTGCCGAGTCGGGCGATGCCGCGGCACCGGACGTGGCGCCTGTCCCGTACGGCCTGATCGACATCCCGGCCCGGCAGTCCCGTACACCGCTGTCCCTGGACCTGGTGCACGGCGAGCACACCATGCTGCTGGGCGGCGCCCGCTCCGGCCGCTCCACCGCCCTGCGGACCCTGGCCGGCTCCCTCGCCCGCAACACCTCCCCGCACGAGGTGCACCTGTACGGCATCGACTGCGGCTCCAACGCCCTGCTGCCGTTGATGCGGCTGCCGCACGTCGGCGCCGTGGTGACCCGTGACGAGCCGGACCGTGTCCGGCGCCTCATCGAGCGCCTGCTGGCGGAGATCGCCCGCCGGCAGCAACTCCTCGCCATGGAGGGCGCGTCCAGCGCAGCCGAACAGCGAGCGACGGCCGCCCCGGAGGACCGCCTCCCCTGGATGGTGCTCCTGCTGGACAGCTGGGAGGGCTTCGCCTCCGCCTTCGAGGCCTACAACTACGGTCAGCTGATCGAGGCGGCCCAGCGGATTTTCCGTGAGGGCTCCGCGGTGGGCCTCAAGGTCGTCATGACCGCCGACCGCACCGGCCTGAGCGGCCACGTCTCATCGGCCTTCGCCGATCGTCTGGTGCTTCGCTTCGCCGACCCGAACGACTACTCCACTGCCGGGCTCCAGCCCCGCGAGGTCCCGAAGAACATGCCTCCGGGACGTGCCCTGCGGATCACCGACACCGGCGTCGACGAGACCCAGATCGGTTTGCTCGCGGACGACCCCGCCGGTCAGGCGCAGGTCCGAGCCCTGCGCGAGATCGCCGAGGAAGCGGCGGCCCGGCACGGGCGGGTACCGGCCGGACGACGCCCCCTGCGGGTGGACGCCCTCCCGTCGCGCATCACGGCGGCCGACGCTCTGGCCCTCGAGCCGGACTTCGCGGCGCCGTCGCCGCTCTGGGCGCTGATCGGTGTGGGCGGCGACGAACTTCGGCCGGTCGGCATCGACCTTGAGGAGGCAGGCCCCGGCTTCGTCATCGCGGGCCCGCCGAAGTCCGGACGGTCCACCGTTCTGGTCGCCGCCGCGCAGACCCTGCTGCGGTCCGGTACCCCGGTGGTGCTGGTCGCCCCGCGCCGGTCGCCGCTGCGCGAGTTGGAGGGCCGGGACGGTGTCCTCGGCCTTCTGAACGCCGACAGCCGTGAGGACGACCTGGAGGAACTGGTGGACAACGCGTCCGGCGGCTCGTACGTCGTCATTGTCGACGACGCCGAACTCCTTTACGACACCCGCCTCGACGAGGCATTGGAAGCGGTCGTCCGCAAGGGAGCCGACGGCGGCATCGGCCTCATCGCGGCCGGCTCCACCGACAGCCTCTCGGGCCAGTACCGTGGCTTCGCCGTAGAGGCCCGCAAGTCCCGCAACGGCCTGCTCCTGACCCCACAGAGCCCTTCGGAGGGTGAACTCTTCGGCATCAGACTGCCGTCGAACAGCGGGGGTGGGACGTCGGGCAGCGGGCTGTTTGTGGCAGGGGGGTCGTTCATTCCCGTGCAGGGGGTGATGAACGGGTGAGGGGGGCTCGAAGCAGCCGACGGCGACGAAGGGTTCCGACGACGGCACTAGCGAAGAGGAGCGCGGCGATCGCTGAGATGCCGTAGGCGGGCAGATTGGCCGGAGGATCGGTGACCCATGCGTGCGGAAGGCTGCGGTGCGGATCTCCGGGGTCGTACGTGACGAGTAGTGCGTCACCTGGTTGCACATCGGGGAGCATCCCAGCGTAGCCCCACAGCTCTGTTTCCGTCCCTGAGTTGGCCCCTTGCAGAAACTGCACCTTCACATACTTAGGCTTGTTGTCGACCTCGGTGACTGTGGCGGGGACGCTCACGCCGCCGTTGCGAAGGTCCTGTACCAATGAGCGGGAGGGGAGCCAGAAGGCGAGGGCCAGCGCAAGGCACAGCAGGCTTCCGCCGAGAACGCCGAGGATTAGGCGGGGCTGCGGAATCGGTTGCAGGGCCGTGCCAGTTTTGCTATCCATGGTCGATCTGCCTCATGAGAACCACCCGCTTACCGTCTTTCCGACGTCTGATGCCGCATCCCCAACAGCGCTGCCAGCGGTCCTCGCGGCGTCTGTCACTGCGTTGATCGCCTCCTTTCCTTCCGAAGTTTTGAGGATGTACGAGATTCCGTAGCCGGTGCCGAAACCGACCACGATTCCGGCGCCGATTCCCCATCCGACGGGCCCGCCGACCAACGCGACCCCTGCTACGCCCAGCCATGAGCCTCCAGCACCGGCGACCATCCCACCGACATTGGCCGCGACTGCCACGTCCTTTTCTTCGTCATGCCCTATGTCCCAGCCGATCGCCCCCACGGTGAGGACCGTGCCGACGAGGGGCAGTTTGCCGCCCGTGTGGAGTGCTCGGCCGAAGAGAGTCGTGGAGCTGGGTGGTCTGAGGCCGGGAACCTTGCCGATCAGCCAGCTGCCGCTGTCCGCGATGGACGCCTCCAGAAGACGGGAGAACGGGCCCATACCGTACTTGGCGAGAATCCGCTCAGCCTCGCTCGCGGATTGCCTGGCAGCCCGCGCCGCCCGTCTGGTGTCCTTCTTGAACCTGCGCCGCTCTTCCGGCGACATGCTGTTGACGCGCCGCTGGTACAGCCGGCTCGCCTCGTCCGAGAAGTGCTGCGACCGCTCCCAGAAGTGACTGGCGTACTTCGCCTGCATGCCGATGACGGAAGCCAGCACCCCCGCTGTGTCGGACCAGGTGTCCGCAGGGTCACCAAGCTTCTTCACCGCGATCTCCGTGTGCTTCCAGGCGATGGTCCACAGGTCGGGGTCGTCACCCTGCATGAGCGCCCTGGTGAATGCCGCGGTGGGCTCGTCCTTGCCGAAGTCACCGTGGAACAGAGCGACTGCCTTGCTGAAACCGGGAGCAGGGGCGGCGGCATGGGCCGCCGTGGTGAAGGCGGAGCCGAACACCTTGACGTCGGCCTCCGCCGTCGGCGCCTTGGCGGCGGCGATGGTCACCGGCAGCACCTTCAGCAACTCCGGGTTGAGCTTCGCGTAGAACGCCGAAGCGAAGTCCGGGTCCCCCTTGTGCTTGGCCAGCACCTCCGCGATCCGGTGGAACTCCCTACCGGTCTGGCCCGGCTCCAGGTCCGCCGCCTTGCCGGTCTCCTCGGCGAGCTTCCTGCCGCTCTCCCTCGCCTCATCGACGGTCGGGAGAGGCTCCCGTAACCGGACCATGGGCTCGCCCTTGCGCCCCGGCCCTCCATGGTCCAGTTCCATTGCCGCGGCCAGCCCCTGTCTCCGGTGCAGTATGGGAAGTTCGTCGTCCACCCAGCCGGCGATCTTCCCGATCTCCGACAGGTGTGCCGCGTCCAGACCGAACTTGCGGAACCGGGAAAGGTACGCGGTTCTCGCGCCCTTCAGCGCCTTGCTACCGCTTTCCAGGCTCTTGATGGTCCTCATCAAGTTCTCCGGATTGATTCCGGAGAAGTTCGGGTCAACCATCGGACGCTTCCTTGTGTACGCCGATGCCTGGCCGGGGACCCACCAGTGCCGCTTCTGCGCTTGAACCCGTCAGTACTTCGGGGACCTCACCGGCGGGCAGCACGGTCCCGGTCGGCAGGGATGTTGACGTGAACGTGAGTGCGGCCAGTTGTTCCCGGCCACCGGCGTCGGTGACGGACAGAAGGGCCACCTCGATGATGCTGCCGTCATGCGAGGAATCGGCCATGGTGGGCAGGACGAGGTACTCGGGATCGCTCTCGGGCACTCCGCTGAAGGCCATTGGCTCAGATTATGAGGTGGCGAGACCGAGGGGCAATTCCGGCGGCGTGAAGTTAAAGTCGGAAGTTAGTATAAATAGCGGATTGCGGGGTGGATTTCTGGTTTGGCGCAAACGCCGCCGGGGCGCCGGGACCGACCGACCTTGGGAGGCCGTGGTCCCGGCGCCCCGGCCGGCTGCGCACCTGCGCGTGATACGCAGTGCGATCAGGTGGCGCGCTCGATGTTGTCGGCGCTCGTGTTCGCGGACTTGCTGGCCTCGTTCAGCGTGTCGACCCACTTCTCGAAGGTCGGCTTCACGTCGCGCCAGTCGTCCCGGAACCGGTCGGCCTTGGGGCCCTTCCAGTAGCCGGAGCTGTCTGCCGTGGCGGACTGGAGGTCCTTGATCAGGACCTGAAGGTCGTGCGCCTTCCGGGCGTAAGTCTTCGACAACTCCCGGAGCCGTGTGAGATCTGCACCGCGATCCATGGCGATCCTCCCCGTGTCATCAGGAACAAGCGGACTGTCCGTTTGCAACAGTGGACGCTATCGCACCACGCACCCAGTTCCCGCCCGGCGCAGGGCGGGTTGGGGCGGTGAACGGGGCAACTCGTCGGCTTCCGGGTGGAGCTGACAATCTGGGCAGGCTCGGCTGTGGAGAATCCTGACGTTGAGGAAAGTTTCCGAATGGGGCACTGCCGCCAAGGTCGCCCTGCATGACGAAGGACGGCAGTGGGTGTAGGGCGGCGAGGGCCTGACGGGCAAGCAGAGGCAGCAGGGAGGAAATTGCCCGGTGCCCGGGCACCCTCGTAGTCTGTGCCGATGAATTCGGCTCAGTCCCTTGCAGAAGCCCCGGAAGTCCTGGTGGTCCCCACCATGTCGGATGTGCCGAGGGACGACGACGGCACACCACGGCTGGAGGGCACGGTCGATGTGATGCTCGTCCCTCTGGAAGCCGAGTCGGGCGGGACGCAACTCGTGGCTCTTGCCTTTTCCACCGTTGTCGGCCTGGTGGAGGCGATGGGGGAGGAGCAGCCTTGGGTTGCGATCCCGGCCGACAAGCTCGAAGAGGTGTTGGAAGGGTCGGGGGCTCAGGCGGTTCTCCTCGATCCGCAACCGGCGTGACACAGGGGGTTCACGGAATGGTCGATCCAAATTTCTCGGGAATAAATCCTGCGAACTTGATGAAAACGATAAATAGCCTGTCGTCTGGCAGTAAAATCCTTCATCAGGGAAAGATCGGCTATTTTGGTCGATTCCAGAAGTTCGGGCTGGATGCGAGTCATCTCGCCGAGATCGGGAAGGTGGCTTCCTGGGTCGACGACGAACTGCCTATGCTGCGTCGCCGTCAAGCTCTCGCGGCCGCCATGGAGTTCGAGGGTGTGGGTCCCAAGCCACCCATGGTCCAGTTGCGGGAGCCGGTATGGACCGTGCAGCAGGCGCACAACGAGGGCGAGGAGCTGGCCAAGGAGGCCGCGAACCTCGCGGCCATGGGCCCCGATGAGGCCGGTCCGGCCTTCCATCGCATAGCCGAGGAACTTGCCAAGCGCAGCAAGGACCCGGACTTCACTTCCGCCTTCTACGCCAGTATGGATCCCGACCTCGTCAAGAACCTCCCCATGGCCATCGCGGTGGCGGGTGCCCCGACGGCCAAGGAGGACGCCAAAGTCTTCGGTACCGCGTTCACCACCGCGGCGAGTGCCGAGAAACCTGCGCCGGGCTTCAACAAGGTGCTGGACCTTTTCCACGGAGACCTTCCCGAGGACGAGCCCGGCGCCATCTTCAATCGCGCGCTGATGCAGGGCGACGATCCCGACGTGTGGGACACCGCATGGAAGCACCTCCAGAAGGCGGTCACGGACCTCGGCGACCCGAAGGCGACCTGGACCGTGCACGCGGGCCTCGTGGCGGGCGTCTTCGGGGTCCAGTCGAAGCTGGCGGACCAGCTCTGGGACGAGGCAGGCAAGTTCTCCCAAGCGGCGAAGGCGGCCTACGAGCGGCGCATCAACGCCATGACGCCGGCGGAGCGGGCCAAGTTCAGGAAGGAGACGCGAAACAATGCCAAGGCTTCCAAAGCCGCGTCCCGACAGGCCGAGCGGACTTTCGCCAAGTACGGCCTGGGCTCGTTCTCCCGCCTGATGGAGGCGTCACTCGGTGATTCCGCCCGTTGGCTCGCCGACAAGGTCCCTCACATCAACATGCCTGCGGGCGTGAAGGGCGGCTGGCTCGCCAAGGGCTTCAGGGCGGGTTCACGTGTGCCGCTGGTCGGTTCACTGCTGACGATCGGCGGTATCGCGTACGACATCAAGGTCAACAATGCGGAGACCGATGTTGCCATAGCCTCCAACGTGGCGTCCCTCGGAGCCGGCATGGCGGGCACGTGGATGGGCGTGGCGGGTGTCGCGGCCCTCGGGGGCCCGGTGGGCTGGGGCGTGGCGGCCGGCATCGTGGTGGGTGTGGGCCTTGGCTACGCTGCCTACTACGCCCTCAATACCGATACCGGAAAGAAGGTGGTGAATGCCGTGAGCGACGCGGCAAAGGACGTCGGCAAGAGTATTGGTGGGGCCGCCAAGAAGGTGGGCGGCTGGCTAGGTTTTTGACGCGCAGGAGACGGATCCCATGGGGAAGAAGAAAAAGAAGCGGTCCCGGGACGACTGGCAGCCGCCTCCGAAGTCCGCGGAACAGCAGTCCCTGGACGAGGAGGTACAAAGGTTCCGCGCTGCGTGGCACCAACCGCCGGTGCCGCAACGGCGTCTGATCCTGGCGGTGTTCGTCGCGGCCCTGGCGACATGTGTGGCCTTCTTGGTCTTCCTGCTGCCCGCCCAGTCACTCGTGAACGACCTGCGCTCCAGAGGAGTGACCACCACGGCCGAGGTCACGGCCTCGCCGAAGAACAAGTACGGCGAGGCGGGCAACATCACGGTGCGATTCAGCGGCCCCGGAGGTGAGGTCGAGACCGTGCTCGCCGATTGGGGCGGGAAGCGCCCCGAAGGGCTGCTGGCGGGAGGCCGCGTCTCGGTGACCTACGATCCCAGTGAACCGACTCGTGTGCTGACGACGGAGTGGGTGGAGAGCCCGCCCGCCATGACGCTGCCCATGCTTGTCACGCTGATACTCACGCCCCTGTTCGCGGTCGGCGCGATCCTGCTGTCGATACGGCGCCGTAAGTTGCTCAGGGCGAGAGAGCAGGCCGCAGCGGCCTGACTCAGGGCACGTCATAAGGCCATGAACCGGAGGGAGCGACCCGTGACCGATCCCGAGCCCAAGGTGGACAACCCGAAGAGGAAGGACCTGGAGCAGCTGCGCCGCGACCTGGCGAAGGAGGTTGAGCAGCTCAGGAAGGCGCTGAAGGGTCCGACCGAGGACATCGGCGGTGACAAGGTCTGGGTCGGGAAGAACGCTCGTGCCTGGCACCGGGAACTGCAGGGCCGTCACAAGAAGCTCGGCGAGCAGGTCGACAAGCTGCTTCCCATGGTCGACGCGGCCATCCGGAACGAACCTGAAAAGGTGACGGCGGCGGAGGCCCGCTCGTACAACAGCGGTGCCTGACGGCGGGCCTGGAACGCATGACCCCCGAGAGCGGACCCAGGACCGGATGCGGCGGGGGTGAGCGCCGTGCGGCTGACCCCCGAAGGACGGCCGGTCCGAACGTGCGGGGTTACGTCTTCGTGCGGGTGATTCTCACTGCTTTCTCTGTCAAATCCGACACCTCGAACACAACACCCGCGAACTCCACCGGATCGCCGACGCGCACGTCCTCGTACGCGGCGGCCGGGATCGCCGCGCAGTTCGCCGCAACGCCGGCCGTTCCCTCGCCGGTGTCGAGGTACGAGACGGTGAGGGACAGACCCGTGGGGAAGCGCTGGACCCCGCCGTTGCCGACGAGGGACAGCTCCTCACCCTCGGCCGGAAAACCGGCCGCGGCCGGGACTTCAGGATTGGTCGTGAAGCACAAAGGAGCGTCCGCCGATCCACCCACCGCCTCCATGGACTTGGGCGCCACGGCGAGTGCGGCCTTGTCCGCGGAGGCCTTCGGTTCGAGGACGACGCGGTACGAGCAGATCTGCCGGACGGTGTAGGAGCGGTCGGAGACGGTCACCTGCCCACCGGGCTCGACCGTCCACTGGCGCTGGCCGGACTCGTACCGGTCACCCTCACGCAGGGTCGCCTTGCGTGTCGTGCTGTCGGCCTGGGCCTCGGTGTACTGCACGCCCACGTCACCCGGCAGTTGGAAGCCGCCGCCGCGCAGGACGTGCACCCCGTCCCGCGGCGCCTCGCCGACACACACCGGGCCCTTGTCCTTGGCAGCCGCCTGCGTGGTCGCGGGAGCCGTCGTGGGCTCCTCACCGCCCCCGCCGGACGACGATCCGCAACCGGCCAGCGTGAGCACCGCCAGCGCGGAGCCTGCGATGCGGTACCTACTCACCGGCCTGTGCACCGGCTTCCTCCTTTGTCTCCGCGGGGACACGTTCCAGGACGACGCGGGCCCGGTATTCGACCTCCGTCACCCGCCAGGCGTCCCCGGTGATCTCCACCGTGCTCCCGGGAACCAGCTCGTCGTATTCGGCGACGAGCTGCCCGTCGCGGCTGACCTGGATCCGGCCGTGCACCGACGGCCGGGCGAAGATCGTCGCCACGATCCGGTGCGTATGGCCCTCGTGTTCCACGGTGTACGGAATGTGGTAACGAAGCACCCAGCGACCGTCGAACTCGAACGGATACTTCACCTGCGGACGGTCGGTTGTCACTCCACTCACCTGCCGGGTGTCATGGGCGTCGTCACGGGACATCGAATGCCTCCGGCGCCTGGAAGTACTGGTTGAACTGTTCCTGCGTCACGGTGATCGGCGGGTAGCCGGACGTCCCCCAGGGGTTGCCGAGGATGACCTTGCCGTCGTCGGTGAAGCCGCGGACGTAGTAGGCGTGGTTGCTGTGGTAAGTGCTGCCCCATTCCTTGGGGTGGTTCTTGTCCAGGCTTTCGTCGGCCGGTGTGCCGTCAGGGTGAGGGCGCACCACCAGACCAGCGGTCCGCGCTGGATGCGTTCCAGAGTGCGGCGCCGTTCCGTGAGCAACTCGGTCACCACCGCGTCGTCCGTGTAGTCGATGCCGTGGCGCACAGCTGTCGCGCGGACCTTCTCCAACAGGCGTGCGTCGTTCGCCAGAGCCGAACCGTTCAGCGGAAGCGGTTGCGTTCGAGTCTTCGTCACTTTTGGGTCCCCCTGTCCCCGTAGGTCCCGTCACGGGCCCGGGCGAAGATCATGGCATGGCCGCACCGTGCCCTCGTGAGTGAATCGTGCAGGACTCATGTGCGGTGCGTGATGAACCGTATGTCGACCGTGGTCGCCGGGGTGTTGTGGTGATTCGCTGCCGCACAGTCGGCCCGCCGTTCCCAACTGGGTTGTTCAACAGTGGAATTGCAGAGGGGTAACGGTGTGGGCGGTGGGGTGCGTGAGGTGGGTTCCACCTTGAGGGGCCTATGGGTGGCTGATACGGTGCGATGGCTTGACAGTCACCCTCAGCGTTGGCTATTCGCCCGGGTTGGGCGAGTAGGACCGGCCCGTCGCGCATGTCCGTGCGCGAGCGGAGGTGGGTGAAGTGTCCAGAATTTCTGGAAACTTGGCAGACATCGCCTTGGGTGTACGGGGAGCTGTGGCGTGAAGATCCAAGAACGTACGGGGGCGGGCGCCGGCCGTTCCGCGGCTCCGGCCGGGCCGGCGGTCGGCGACCGGCTTCCGACCCCCCCTCGCGAGCGCAAGCCGGCGCTGGCCGCCCTGGCGGTGCTGCTGATCCTGGTCGGTGCGCTCGGCGCCACGATGCTCGTGCTGCAGGCCGGGGAGCGGATCGAGGTCGTGAAGATCACCGAGGAGATCCCCGCCGGACAGACGGTCACCAATGCCAACACCACGTCGGTCATGGTCGCCGAGGACCCGGGGATCCACTACGTCGAGTGGTCGCAGCTCGCCGCTCTGAAGAAGCTGAAGGCCGTCAGCACGATCCCGGGCGGCGTCGTCGCCGTCGGGGAGATGTTCGGTGAGGAGGCCAAGGTCCCCGCGGGCAAGGCGCTCGTCGGGCTCTCCCTCAAGGAGGGGCAGTACCCGACCGGGCTGAAGTCGGGGAACACCGTTGCCGCCTACCGCGTCGGTGGCACCTCCCGGTCCGACTCCGACGAGGCCGACGGCGGTTCCTCCGGCTCGGCCGGCGGAGGCGACTCCGTGATCGTGGAGCAGGCGCGCGTGGACTTCGCGCAGGAGACGAAGAGCGACGGCCTCGTCAGCAGCACCAACAAGCCGGTGACGCTGCTCGTCGACAGCGCCGACGCCGCGGCGCTCACCCAGGCCGCCTCCAACGGCGAGGTGGCTCTCGTCCTCGTTCCTGGCAACTAGAAGGCGGCACCCGACCCATGGCCCTCATCGCCCTCGCCGCCGACAAGGGTTCCCCCGGCGTCACCACCGCGGCCGTCGCCCTCGCGGCGGTCTGGCCGCGGCGGGTGCTGCTCGCCGAGACCGACCCGGCGGGCGGTGACCTCGTGTACCGCAGTGCCGCCGCGCACGGCGGGCCGCTGAACCCGAACACCGGGATGCTGTCCATCGCCGCGACCGCGCGGCGCGGTCTCGTGCCCGATCAGCTCTGGGACCACGTGCAGCCGTTGAGCGGCGGGCTCGAAGTGCTCGTCGGACTCGGGATCGCCGAGCAGGCGGCCGGCCTCGCCGGGCTGTGGCCGACGCTCGGGCACGCCTTCGCCTCGCTCGCCGACTCCCCGCACGCGCCCGCCGACGTCATCGCCGACTGCGGGCGGATCAGCGGGGACACCCCGGCCGCGGAGCTGTTCCCGCACGCCTCCCTCGTCCTGCTCCTCTCGCGCACCGAGCCCGAGGCGCTCGCGCGCGTACGGGACCGGGCCGCCGCGCTCGCCGGGAAACTGCACGGCGGGCCGCGCGGTGCGGCGGCCCTCGGCAACCCGCTGATCGGCGTCGTGCTGATCGCCGACACCGGCAACGCGGCCAAGCTCGCGTCCCAGGTCAACGACATGCTCGTGCGCGCCCAGACCGGTGCCCGGGTGGTCGGCACCCTCGCCGACGACCCGGCCGGCGCCGAGCAGTTGGCAGGGCGCCGGCGCGGGCGGCTCGACAAGTCGCTGCTGATCCGTTCCGCGCGCAAGGTGACGGCCGACGTGTATCAGCAGTACGGCGCCGCCTGGACGGTTCACGCACAGGCTCAGCAGCCGCCCCAGGCGCACGGAGCCGGGCGATGACCGTCGACCATCAGCTGGTCAAACGGTTCCGTCAGGAAGCCGGCGACCGGATCGCCGAACAGCGCCGCCTCGACCAGGTGGCCGGCGTCACGCCGATGTCCACCGAGGACGAGCGGCAGTACGCCCGTGCCGTCATCGCCCAGATACTGGAGGAGTACGCCCGCACCGAGATCAACGCGGGCCGTACGCCACCGGACGCCGAGACCGAGGAGCAGTACGCGGCCGCCGTGCACGCCGCGCTGTTCGGGGTCGGGCGGCTCCAGCCGCTGCTGGACGACCCCGAGGTCGAGAACATCGACATCAACGGCTGCGACCAGGTGTTCGTCGGCTACTCGGACGGCCGTGAGGTGCGCGCTGACGCCGTCGCCGAGACCGACGAGGAACTCGTCGACCTGATCCAGGTGCTGGGCGCGTACTCCGGTCTGTCGTCCCGGCCCTTCGACTCCGCCAACCCCCAGCTCGACCTGCGGCTGCCGGACGGTTCGCGTCTGTCGGCCGTCATGGACGTGACCCGGCGGCCCGCGCTGTCCATCCGGCGTGCGCGCATGGGCAAGGTGTTCATCTCCGACCTCGTCGGCAACGGCACGCTGACCCCCGAGCTGGGCCACTTCCTCGCCTGCGCCGTCCGGGCCCGCAAGAACGTCATGATCGCGGGCGCCACCAACGCCGGCAAGACGACGCTGCTGCGCGCCCTCGCCAACGAGATCCCGCCGCAGGAGCGGCTGATCACCGTCGAGCGGGCGCTGGAGCTCGGCCTCGACACCTTCCCCGACCTCCACCCCAACGTCGTGGCGTTCGAGGAACGGCTGCCCAACTCCGAGGGACAGGGCACCATTTCCATGGCGGAGCTGGTGCGCCGGTCGCTGCGTATGAATCCCTCCCGCGTCATCGTCGGTGAGGTGCTCGGCGACGAGATCGTGACCATGCTGAACGCGATGTCCCAGGGCAACGACGGTTCGCTGTCCACGATCCACGCCAACAGCTCCAGCGAGGTCTTCAACCGTATTTCCACCTACGCCCTGCAGGCGACGGAGCGGCTGCCCATCGAGGCCAGCCAGATGCTGATCGCGGGCGCGGTGAACTTCGTGGTGTTCATCCAGCGGCGCAACGACTACCAGAGCGGCGGCCGTCTCCAGCGCATGGTCACCTCCGTGCGCGAGGTCAACGGCGTCGACGGACGCGTGCTGTCCAGCGAGGTGTTCGCCCAGACCGCCGACGGGCAGGTCACCGCGCACGCCCCCATAGCCTGCCTGGAGGAACTGATGGCCTACGGCTACCGGCCCAGCGGAACGTGGGGGTGAGCGAACCGGTGACCGCCACGACCACGATGACCACCACCACGGCCACCACCACGGCCACGGACTTCACCCCTCTCGCCGCGCCCGGTTCGCTCGACTCGCTCGGCGCCATGGGCGGCCTGTTCTCCACCACCGTCCTGTACGCGCTGGCGTCCGGTGTAGCGGTCGGCGGCGGACTGGCCCTGCTCGCCGTCGCCGTACGCGGACTGCCGGCGAAGCCCGAGCACGAGAAGCAGAAGGCGAGCGAGCGGGCGAACGAACTGGTCCGGTTCGCCGGCCGGCGCGGCTCCCTCGCCGCGCTCGTCGGTCTCGCCGTGCTGCTGCTGACCCGCTGGACGGTCGCCGGGATCGCCGCCGCCGTCCTCGTCTCCTTCTGGGACCGCCTCTTCGGCGGGGCCGCGGAGGAGAAGGCCGCGATGCGGCGCGTGGAGGCGCTGGCCTCCTGGACCGAGTCGCTGCGCGACACCATCGCCGGCGCGGTGGGCCTGGAACAGGCCATCCCGGCGTCCGCTCGGGCCGCCGCTCCCGTGCTGCGCCCGCACCTCGACGCGCTCGTCGACCGGCTGCGCTCCCGCACTCCGCCGGCCGAGGCGCTCCAGCAGCTCGCCGACGAGATCGACGACGCCTCCGCCGACATCATCGTCGCCGCCCTCATCCTCAACGCCCGGCTGCGCGGACCCGGTCTGCGGCAGGTGCTGGGCGCGCTGGCGAAGTCGGCCCGCGAGGAGGTCGACATGCGGCAGCGCGTGATGGCGCAGCGCTCCTCCACCCGGCGTTCGGTGCAGATCGTCGTCGCCGTGTCGGTCGCGTTCGTGCTCGGGCTGGCCATCTTCAACCGGGAGTTCGTCGAGCCGTACGGCACGGCGGTCGGGCAGCTCGTACTGGCCTGCGTCTGCGGGCTGTTCGCGCTCGGCTTCTGGTGGCTGCGCAAGCTGTCCACCATCGAGACGCCCGAGCGGTTCCTGGTGCGCGACGAGCCGGCGGTGCTGTTCGTGCGTCCGCGGACGCCCGGTGCCGTGCCGGTCCGGCAGCAGTCGCCGCTCCATCCGGAAGAGGGGGTACGCCGGTGAGTGACGAACTGACGATGCCGGTCGTCGTCGGCGCGGTCATCGGACTGGGCGTCTACGTCCTGGTGCGGGCGCTGATGCCGGCCAAGCGCAGTGCGCTCTCCCAGGTCGCCCGGATCGACGCCATGCGGGCGCGGGGAACGGCGCACGAGTCGGCCCGTACGGAGGCGCGGGACACCGGCCGTCTCGGCTCGCTGCGGGCCGAAGTGGGTGCCCGTGTCGCCGAGTTGTATCTGCAGCAGGGGTGGGAGCAGCGTTCGCTGCGCGCGGACCTCGCCGTCCTGGGGCGCAGCTGGGAGAAGTTCCTGGCGACGAAGGTGCTGCTGGCAGTGGCGGGCCTGTTCTTCGGACCGTTCCTCTTCGCCATCGTCTGGACGCTCGCCCTCGCCGACAGCCCGGTCGTCCCGGTGTGGATGGCGCTGCTGTGCGCGGCGCTGTTCTTCTTCCTGCCCGATCTGGAGGTACGCCGGGACGCCGCCGAGAAGCGGCGCGACCTGCGGCGGGTGATCGGCGCGTATCTGGACCTGGTGTCGATGAGCCTGGCCGGTGGCCGGGGTCTGCCGGAGGCGCTGATGGCGGCGGCCGAGGTGTCCGACGGGTGGGCGGCACAGCGTATCCGCAACGCCCTCGCCGACGCCCGGATCACCGGCATCAGCCAGTGGCAGGCGCTGGGGCAGCTGGGCGAGGAGCTGGGCGTGCAGGAGCTGAAGGACCTCTCCGCGTCGCTGGCGCTGGTCGCGGACGACGGTGCCAAGGTGCGCGAGTCCCTCGCCTCCCGCGCCGAGACCATGCGGCACCGCGAACTCGCCGAGATCGAGGGCAGTGCGGGTGAGAAGTCCCAGTCGATGCTCGTGGCGCAGCTGTTGCTGTGCGCGGGGTTCCTCGTGTTCCTGATCTTCCCGGCGGCGATGCGGGTGTTCCAGGTGTGAGAACCGCGGACCGTGAGCCGTACGTCAGAACTTCCGTGAACCGAATGCGAGAGGACAACGCGTCATGAACGGACGTACCTTCCACACCGGCATTCCCGCCGTGGACTTCCTGGTCACCTTCATGCGGGCCCGCGTGGAGCGTGCCCGCTCCGGCGAACTGGACCGCGGCGCCTCCGCGGTGGAGTGGGTCATCATCTCGGCGGTCGTCGTGGCGATCGTGGGCGCGGTGGCCGCGATCATCAACGCCGCGCTGAGCGACGGTGCCAACAAGGTCGGCGACTGCATCAAGGGCGCCAACGCGAGCGGTACCTGCTGACGGCCGCCACTTCTTCTACGGGGATGCAGGTGCGCGTACGTCGCTGGGTACGCCGACGGGTGGAGGCCGCCTCCGCCCGCGGCGAGTCCGGCATGACCGCGATCGAGTTCGTGTTCCTCACGCCCGTCCTGTTCCTCATGATCTTCGCGACGGTGCAGTTCGCGCTGTACTTCTTCGCCGATCACGTCGCCCAGGCGGCGGCGCAGGCGGGTGCGCGCAAGGCGCGTGCGACGGCGGACGCCCAGCCGGGCGGCTGGCGGGGCGAGGCGCGGGGTGTGGTGGACAGCTACATCCAGCAGCTCGGCCCGCAGTTGGTGCTGGGGCCCGACGTGAAGATGCTCCAGCCGGAGCAGGACACGGTGGGCGTGGAGATCACGGCACGCATCCCGACGGTGTTCCCGGGCCTGGACCTGACGGTGCACGCGCAGTCGGTGGGGCCGGTGGAGCGGTTCGTGCAGGAGGGGGAGAACTAGATGGGGTTCCCCCTGGGGGACGGACGGCCGGGGACGGACGACCGTGGGCTGTCCACCATCGAGGTGGTCATCCTCGCGCCGGTGATGCTCATGTTCCTGCTCGTCCTGGTGGCGTTCGGGCAACTGGTGGACGGACGCGGTGCGCTGGACGGTGCGGCGCGTGACGCGGCCCGCGCGGGCTCGATCCAGAAGGACCACGGCACGGCGATGGCCGAGGCGCGGACGGCCGCGGAGGCGAACCTCACGGACATCTGCTCCGGTCCGGTGTCCGTCGTACAGACCAGCCAGGGCTTCGAGCCGGACACCATCTTCTCGGTCGAGGTGAGCTGCGAGGTGCGGGGCCTCGCCGTGCTGGGCCTGGACATCCCGACGACCCTGACAGCGAGCTTCAGTTCACCGCTGGACCCGTACCGGAGGACGGCGTGAGCGCGGCACGTATGCGGGCATGGGCTTCGGACCGCCGTACGCGGCTGGACGACCGCGGCTCGGGTGCCGGCGCGGTCATCATCTTCGCGCTCGTCTTCCTGTCCCTGGCGGCGTTCGTCATCGACGGCGGCATGTCCATCTCCAAACGGGAGCGTGCGGCGGACATCGCGGAGCAGGCGGCCCGTTACGCCGCCCAGGACATCGACCGCGAGGCGCTGTACGACGACGTGGGCGGCCCGGCGCCGATCAACTACGAGAACTGTGACGCCCGGGTGAAGGCCTTCGCCCGCGAGATGGACATGTCCGGCCCGGACATCGCGGGGACACGCTGCGTGGCGGCGACGGTGGACGCGGTGGAGGTCGAGGTGCAGCTGACGTACGCGCCCGTCTTCACGGGCATGTTCTACGGCGGGGACGTGGTGGTGCGCGGGCAGGCGGTCGCGGAGAACGAGGTGGGCTGACGCCCCCGGAAGTGTCGCCCCGGGAAGTGTCACAGCCGCCCCGACCCGAGATATCCCTCGGACCTGCACACCGTTCACCGGAAGGCCGTACGGAGAGGGTGGGAACCCGCGGAGGCGGAGCGGATGGCGGAGATCCGGCCCGGGCGGTGATCCCGGGCGGCCCCGGGGGCTCCGTGAACCGGTGGGTCCTGTGAAGGCGGCGACTCATATGGTGACCGTATTGCCACAGTGATGAATTCGGTGACGGCCTGCCAGGCGCGGGCAACAGCAGGCCGCTGGTCGGCCGTTGTCCGGCGTGCTTTGATCGGTGCGCGCGGCTCGCCGGTGATCGGACCCGTTTTCGGGAATTCCGGCGAATTCCCCGCCGTCGCGATTCCTGACACGAACGGAAAGGCCAGTCATGACTTTCGCCCCGCAGGTAGAAACGGCCGAAATCTCCGACGCGGACCTGGACAACGTCTCCGGCGGACACTCCTTCTCCGCCGGCCTCGACGCGGGTGTGGCCGTCGTCGCGGGCCCCGGTTCCGTCGGCGTGGGTGTGTACGCCGAGGTGGGCCCGCTCAGCGTCTCCGCCGGTCTCGGCGGCTCGGTGGGTCACGCGGACGCCGTGCGCACCACGATGGTCTGAGCGTCGCCCCCGACGTGTCCCGGGCCCCGGTCTGTTCGCAGGCCGGGGCCCGGCTCACTTCTTGTCGCGCTTGTCCTCGACCGTCATCTTCTCGTTGACCTGCTTGGTGAGTTCGTCCTCGAGCTTCTTGAACTCCCGCACCACGGCGTCGGACATGCCGGCCAGTGCGTCGAGCTGCTGGGTGATGTCCTCACGGCCGTCCTCCCAGTGGGACTCGAAGTCGGAGAGCGCGTCGTTGACACTGCCGTCCCCGATGTCGTCCCGGTAGGACTCGAAGAGCTTCTTGGTGTGGTTCATCCGCTTCTTGAGGGACCGCAGGCGGCGCCCGTAGTCCTCCATCTCGGTCAGCGGAAGCGCGAGGTCGCTCTTTCCCTTGCCCATGAAACTCCCCCAGTGTGTCGGACCTCAGACGAACCGGAAGGTGCTCTTCACCGCGTCGGAGACGTCATGGAACGCCTCCGCGAGGTCGGGCACCGGGCTGGCTCCCGAGACGAGTACGACGTGGTCGGCGGTTCCCGGCACGGGGACGTACGTCTGGGGCAGCACCATACGCAGGGTACGGCTGTCACCCCGGGCGACGGGGACGTCCCCGACGCCGCAGGCCCGCGCGGCGACGCCGACCTCGGGGATCCTCGGCGAAAGCGTCCGGAAGGAATACGTGATCCTTGCAGCGCCGCTCGACCTCTGGGCCAGCGGGCCGTTCACGCCACCCGGGCCGAGGACCTGTTCAGCGGTTGAGCGACCGGTCCTGCGGTGCCGTCGGGGAGGTTGTGGCGGGAGGAACCGCTCCGCCCTTCGACTGCGGCCGTGCGAGTCAATAGGATTCCCCGCAGGCCCAGCAGACCCTCCTCCCACACGACCCCAGGACACCCGCCATGCCGCGACGCCGCAGTCCCAGCCCGTCCAGCTCGACGGCTCCGAGGAACCGGACACCGCAGCCGGTGCGGGTGCGGCGGCGGTCGTTCGGGGACTTCGTCAAGGCGTTCCTCGCCTTCGTGGCGTTGCTCGTGCTGCTCGCCGGGGTGCCGTTCGCCTTGGCGGTCACCGCCGGCTGGCCGTTGCCGGAGACGTTCGAGCCGATGGAGTGGCTCAAGCAGGACATCTCCGTCGGGACCTTCCTGTCCATCCTGACCTTCGTCGTCTGGCTCGCCTGGGCGCAGTTCACCGCGTGCGTGCTCGTCGAGATGAAGGCCGCGCTGTCGGGGGTCGGGGTGCCGGGGCGGGTGCCCGGCGCCGGACCGAGCCAGCTGCTCGCCCGGCAACTCGTCGCCGCGCTGCTGCTCGTCGGCGCGACCGCCGCCAGTTTCACACCGGGACTGGGGCAGTTGGGGCAGAGCATCGAGGGCAACCAGCGGCCCACCGTGGCCGCCGCCCAGCAGACCCCCGGCCTCTTCGCCCAGCAGCAGGAACAGGCCGCCGGTACCGCCGCCGCCCTCGCCGAGCAGGCGTCGCACGCCGAAGCGGCGCCGGGCAGCGCCGCCAAGCAGCGAGGGGACACGAAGTTCTACCGGATCCAGCCGCCCGAGGGACGTCACCACGACTCGCTGTGGGAGATCTCCGAGCGGCACCTCGGTGACGGACGCCGGTACAAGGAGATCTTCGACCTCAACAAGGACCGTACGCAGCCCGACGGTTCCAAGTTGTCCGAGGCCAGTCTGATCCGGCCCGGCTGGATCATGGAGATGCCCGGCGACGCGCGCGGCGGCGATCTCGTCGAGATGCCGGACGACGCGCCCGAGGTGTCGCCCGAGGTCCAGCAGCAGATCCGTGACTACGACAGGACCGGGGACCACGCGGAGGGCGGAGGCAGCGGCAGCGGTGCCGCCCAGGTCTCCGTGCCCGAGCAGCGGCCCGCCCCCGCGCCCGCACCCGGGAACGACGACGCCGGTCACCGCGCGCCCGCCGAGCAGCACGCCACC
>NZ_NEUB01000653.1:0-316 GCF_002910825.1 Streptomyces sp. SM1
GGTGCCCCCGCGCGAGCGCAGCCGAGCGTGGGGGAGGTCGGCCGGGGCCTGGCCAACGCGGAGATCGCCGCGGAGCTCTATATGAGCGTCGCCACCGTCAAGGCCCACGTCTCCCGGATCCTGGCCAAGCTCGGCCTCAACAACCGCGTGCAGATCGCCCTGCTCGCCCACGACGCCGGCCTCCTGGAGGAGACCGACACCCCCTGACCCGACGGGACCCCCTGACCCGCCGACAGCCCCGACTCGCTGGCACCTTTGACCTGCAGGGACCGCCTGACCGGTCGACCGCCGCGACCTGCTGGCACCTTTGACCTGC
>NZ_NEUB01000653.1:577-5567 GCF_002910825.1 Streptomyces sp. SM1
GGGACCGCCTGACCGGTCGACCGCCGCGACCTGCTGGCACCTTTGACCTGCCGGGACCGCCTGACCCGCCGACAGCCCCGACTCGCTGACAGCCCCGACTCGCTGACACCCCTGACCTGCCGGGACCGCCTGACCTGCCGACCGCCCCCGGCCCGCCGACACCCCTGACCCGCCGGGCCCCCCGACCCGCCGACCGCCCCCGACCAGCTGAAACCCCCGACCCGCCGCCCCGTCCGCGCCCCGAGGAGCCACGCCCCATGACCGAGTCCACCGCGCTCGACCTCGCCACCGCCCGGCAGACCCTGGCCGGCCAGCCGTTCAGCAGACTTCTCGGTGCCCGGCTGACGGCCTTCGGGGACGGCGGGGCGACCCTGGAGATCGACATCAGGGAGGAACTCCACCAGCAGAACGGCTTCCTGCACGGCGGCGTGCTCTCCTACGCGGCGGACAACGCCCTCACCTTCGCCGCCGGCGCCGTCCTCGGCCCGAACGTCCTCACCGGCGGTTTCTCCGTCCAGTACCTCCGCCCGGCCGCCGGCCGCACCCTGCGCGCCCGCGCGGAGGTCGTGCACGCCGGCCGGCGCCAGGCCGTCGTCCGCTGCGACCTGCTGACCCTCGGCGAGGACGGCACGGAGACACTGTGCGCCGTCGCCCAGGGGACCGTGCTGCCGGTCAAGGCCCCCTGAACCGCGCCCGCGTCAGGTCAGCGCCGCTTCCGAACCGCTCAGCAGCTCCGTCGGCCTGACCGGTCTGCGCTCGCGCCGCGACCGCTCGCAGGCCTCCGCGACGAGGAGCGCCTGGAGGGCCTCGCGCCCGTCGCAGGGGTTGGCCCGCTCACCCCGCACCACCTCCACGAACGCGATCAGCTCGGCCTCGTACGCGGGTCCGAAGCGCTCCAGGAACCCGGTCCACGGCTTGTCCGCGGCCGGCGGCCCGGTCGGCTCCGTGGACGCGATCGGCGTACGGTCGTCCAGGCCGACGGCGATCTGGTCCCGCTCCCCGGCGAGCTCCATCCGTACGTCGTAGCCGGCCCCGTTCAGCCGGGTCGCGGTGAGCGTGGCGAGCGTGCCGTCGTCGAGGGTGAGCAGCGCCGCGCCGGTGTCCACGTCGCCCGCCTCGCGGAACATCGCGGGACCGGCGTCCGACCCGGAGGCGTAGACGTCCACGATCTCCCGGCCGGTCACCCAGCGCAGGATGTCGAAGTCGTGGATCAGGGTGTCCCGGTACAGTCCGCCGGACTGCGTCAGGTACCCGGCCGGCGGTGGCTCCGCGTCGCTGCTCATCGCCCGTACCGTGTGCAGCCGTCCGAGGCGGCCCGAGCGCACCGCCTCACGCGCGCCCGTGTAACCGGCGTCGAACCGCCGCTGGAAGCCCATCTGCAGCACCGTCCCGGCGGTCTCGACCTCCGTGATCGCCTGTAACGTGCCCGCGAGGTCCAGCGCGATGGGCTTCTCGCAGAACACCGGCAGCCCCGCCCGTGCCGCGCGGCCGATCAGATCGGCGTGGGCGGACGTGGCCGCCGTGATCACCACGGCGTCGACTCCCCAGGTGTAGATCTCGTCCACCCCGGGCGCCGACGTCTCGCCGAGCCGGTGTGCGAGAGCCTGGGCCCGCGCGGGATCCACGTCCGTGAGGATCAAGGAGCCGACGTCGCGGTGCCTGCTGAGTGTGTGGGCGTGAATGGTGCCGATACGGCCCGTACCGATGACCCCGATGCGCATGGCTACAAAGTGAGCCCCGCACAGCTCCCTGTCAATCCGTATGTCCGGACAACCGAACTACACGACTTCCCGTCAACAACGCACGCGGCTACGCTCGGCCCGTGCCGAAACCAGAAGTGGACCCGACCGTACAACTGGAGCTCAGCGTCGACCGCGGCTCCCCCGTGCCGTTGTACTTCCAGCTGGCCCAGCAGCTGGAGTCCGCCATCGAACACGGCGCGCTGACCCCCGGCACCCTGCTGGGCAACGAGATCGAGCTCGCCGCGCGGCTCGGTCTGTCCCGGCCGACCGTCCGCCAGGCCATCCAGTCGCTCGTCGACAAGGGCCTGCTCGTACGCCGCCGGGGGGTCGGCACCCAGGTGGTGCACAGCCAGGTCAAGCGCCCGCTGGAGCTCAGCAGCCTCTACGACGACCTGGAGTCGGCCGGCCAGCGCCCCGCCACCACGGTGCTGGTCAACACCGTGGTCGCCGCGTCCGCCGAGGTCGCCGCCGCGCTCGCGGTGGCCGAGGGCAGCGAGATGCACCGGATCGAGCGGCTGCGGCTCGCCCACGGCGAGCCGATGGCGTACCTGGGCAACTACCTGCCGCCCGGACTGCTGGACCTGGCCACCGGGCAACTGGAGGCCACCGGCCTGTACCGGATGATGCGGGCCGCCGGGATCACCCTGCACAGCGCACGCCAGACCATCGGCGCCCGGGCCGCCACCGCCGCCGAGGCCGAGCTGCTGGGTGAACAGCCCGGCGCCCCGCTGCTCACCATGCAGCGTGTCACCTTCGACGACACCGGCCGCGCGGTGGAGTTCGGCGCCCACACCTACCGCCCCGACCGCTACTCCTTCGAGTTCCAGTTGCTGGTACGTCCCTGACCGCACGGATGATCTTCGTCACAATGTCCTGACAAGGTGACCGGTGTCGGCGGTGGAGCGGAACGCGTCCGGCGACCGGCACCGTGAACCGCGTGCCCCGAGGGCGCGGGGGACGGCGCGAACAGCCACGGCGAGCCCGCACGCGGCAATGATCCGCACCACCCCCCACCTGCCCCGCACCACAATCGGCCCAACGGTGCGGCAGAATCGCAGACGATGAGCACCTACCGCGACTTCACCGCCCCCATCGGCTCCCGCCGCGCCCCGGTCCTGAGAACCGTCGGCACCAGGGAGCGCCGCTCCCATCTCACGGCGCCCCGTGTCCCGACGGTGGGCATCGACATCGGCGGCACCAAGGTGATGGCAGGCGTCGTCGACGCCGACGGCAACATCCTGGAGCGGCTCCGCACGGAGACCCCGGACAAGTCCAAGAGCCCGAAGGTCGTCGAGGACACCATCGTCGAACTGGTGCTGGACCTGTCCGACCGGCACGACGTGCACGCCGTCGGCATCGGCGCGGCCGGCTGGGTCGACGCCGACCGCAACCGCGTGCTGTTCGCCCCGCACCTGTCCTGGCGCAACGAGCCGCTGCGCGACCGCCTCGCCGGCCGCCTCGCCGTCCCGGTCCTGGTCGACAACGACGCCAATTCCGCCGCCTGGGCCGAGTGGCGCTTCGGCGCCGGACGCGGCGAGGACCACCTTGTGATGATCACACTGGGCACCGGCATCGGCGGCGCGATCCTGGAGGACGGGCAGGTCAGGCGCGGCAAGTACGGTGTCGCCGGCGAGTTCGGCCATATGCAGGTCGTCCCCGGCGGCCACCGCTGCCCCTGCGGCAACCGCGGCTGCTGGGAGCAGTACAGCTCCGGCAACGCGCTGGTCCGCGAGGCGCGTGAGCTCGCCGTCGCCGACTCGCCGGTCGCGTACGGGGTCATCGAGCACGTCAAAGGGAACGTCGCCGACATCACCGGCCCGATGATCACCGAACTGGCCCGCGACGGCGACGCCATGTGCATCGAACTCCTCCAGGACATCGGCCAGTGGCTCGGCGTCGGCATCGCCAACCTCGCCGCCGCCCTCGACCCCTCCTGCTTCGTCATCGGCGGCGGCGTCTCGGCCGCCGACGACCTGCTGATCGGCCCCGCCCGGGACGCCTTCAAGCGCCATCTCACCGGGCGCGGCTACCGCCCCGAGGCCCACATCGTCCGCGCCCAGCTCGGCCCCGAGGCCGGCATGGTCGGCGCCGCCGACCTCGCCCGTCTCGTCGCCCGCCGCTTCCGCCGGGCCAAGCGCCGCCGCGTCGAGCGGTACGAGCGCTACGAGCGGTACGCGGAGGCCCGCCGCACCACCCAGGAGTCCCTGTGACCGGCGATTTCCGCCAGCAGTCAGGCACCCCGGACGAGCCGCGCCCGTCCGAGGACCGGCAGCACAGGATCCGCCGCAGGGCCATCACCCTGCTGATCATCGTGCTGCTCATCGGCGTCCCGGCCGGCTACCTGGTGATCTCGGCGAACCAGAGCCGGGCCAGCGGCAAGGACAAGGAGGCGAAGTACTCCGCGACCGGCCTCACCGAGGGCTGGCCGTCCAAGCTCCAGCGTCGCATCTACCAGGTCCCGATACCCCACCCGGCGTGGTGGGTGGCCTCGTACGAGACCAACAACTGGAAGACCAGCCGGCTGTACGTCGAGTTCGAGACCTCCGACGTGGGCCTGAGCGCGTTCCTCGCCGGGATCGGCGTCCAGGAGAGCGAACTGAAGCGGAACGACCTCCCCATCGGCGAGCGCGACCGGGAGGTCACCGGCTGGACGTTCGACGGACCCGGCACCTGGTCGGGCCTGGTCCACGAACAGAAGGACCCGGCACCGACGCGCGAGATCGTCGTCAACCACGACAAGCCGGGTTATCCGAGGGTGTACGTCGTCTCCCGCACCGTGCCCTGATCCCGGACGCCGGGGCCGGTTGTCAGACCCCGCCCGTAAAGTCGAAGACGACTGAATGCGACACGCGGGCGGGAGGTGACAGGACGTATGGGCGAGCCGACGTCGGTGGACGGACGGGACCCGGCCACCGGGCCGCCCGGTGGCGGGGAAGGGGCGGACGTACCCGTCCGGCTCGCGGCCGTCTTCCTGCCCGCGCCCCTCCCGCGCGACGGACGGATCGCCTTCTACGATCCCGAGGGCGGCACCCAGGGATCGGAACCGCCCGGACCTCCCGCCGACGGGGCCGACGCCTCCGCGCGACGCACGGACCTGACCGTCGTCCGCCCGCACGGCGCGGGGGTGCGACGACGGACGGTCCCCGCCCTCTCCCTTCCCGTGGACGAGGCACTGCCGCTGCTGGTCCGGGCCCGGCACGACGTCGGAGATGCCCCGGTACGACGACCGGCAGGGTCCCGGCGCGACG
>NZ_NEUB01000654.1:0-1104 GCF_002910825.1 Streptomyces sp. SM1
ACCCGTTCGCGCACCCGGTGGTCGAAGTACGGCGCCAGCGCGAGCAGCGCGTCGTGGATCGACACCTCACGCCACTGCAGGCGGGCCCGGGGCAGCCGCCACCAGCCGGCCGGCGGCTTGGGCGCGGTGGACACCGACTTCACCAGGCACCACAGCGGGGCCAGCCGCCGGTGGTCGCCCAGCGCCAGCCACTGGGCGACCGCGGACGGCAGCAGGTATCCGGCCGAACAGAGCAGCGCGGCCAGCGCGGCCATCGGCGGGGCGAGCGTGGTCGACAGGAAGTCCAGGTCGTGGCCCGTCCAACGCGCCACGATCGCCGTGTACTTGGTTACCTGGAACCCCACCAGGTCCAGCAGCGCGCCTACGAGGATCAGCCGCAGCCCGGTGCGCAGCGGGCCGTCGACCTCGCGGGCCCACCTGACGCAGACGGCGCACATCACCAGCATCGCCACGCTGTGCCCGAGCAGGTACAGCAGGATCATCTCCCGCATGAACGGCGTGCCGGCGTAGTAGGTGTCGAGGTCGGTGAGCCGCTCGGTGTCCGCGTCGGCGAGCAGGAAGAGGACGACGATGGCGGTGATCAGCAGGGCGTAGGCGGCGGCGACGCACCGCACCCTGCGCCGCACCCGCTCCCGGGAACCGCCCCGCCAGTTGATCAGCAGCACCAGCACGGAGCAGCTGTACGCGGAGAGCATGCCGTAGGTCAGCGGGGCCCCGAAGTTGGGGGTGCCGGTGAGCTCGTTGACGGTGGACAGGGTGGCCGGGGCGGCGCACACGAAGACCAGCGCCCCGAGGACGATCGCCACGCAGGTGGAGACGGTCAGCGGGTTCCGCACGGCCCTGCGCGGGCGGCGGAACAGCAGGACGGAGGTCATCCCGAAGACGAAGGCCGCCAGATAGACGACGAGGCTCATGTCGGCCGGCTCCTCTCGCAGCAGCCCCGGTTCACGTCGTGCCCGCCGTGGTCGTACTCGCCGCCGGCGTACCCGCCGTGGTCGTGCCCGCCGAGGTCGTACCCGCCGTGGTCGTACTCGCCGCCGGCGTACCCGCCGTGGTCGTACTCGCCGCCGGCGTACCCGCCGTGGTCGTACTCGCCGCCGGCGT
>NZ_NEUB01000654.1:1135-1241 GCF_002910825.1 Streptomyces sp. SM1
CCCGCCGTGGTCGTACTCGCCGCCGGCGTGCCCGCCGTGGTCGTACTCGCCGCCGGCGTGCCCGCCGTGGTCGTACTCGCCGCCGGCGTACCCGCCGTGGTCGTGC
>NZ_NEUB01000655.1 GCF_002910825.1 Streptomyces sp. SM1
CGGGCCTCGCTCTCGCCGCGCTTCCTGGCGGCCTCGCGAGCGGCGTGCAGCGCAACCCGGGCGAGGTCGACGCCGGACAGCTCCGGGCCGTCGGCGGCGGGCGGCTCGATGGGGGTGATCGTCTCGGTCATCTCGGCCTCCTACCGGCGTCCGTACGTCATCAGCGAGCTGCGGGCGCCGCTCGCCAGCTGCAGAGCGCGGCGCACCAGGTCGGCGCCGTAGAGCTGCTCTGCGGTCTCGCGGCCCATGGCGTCGACCGCCACGGTGATCAGCGAGGTGTCGCCGACCATCAGCCGCTGCCGGGCCTCCGCACGGGCCTCGGCCACCACGTCGTCCTCGAGGCCGCCCACGCCGGACACCTCGGGCAGGGCCTCCGTGTCGGGCGCGGCAGCCCAGGGCTTGGGCCGGAACGAGGCGGCGAACGCCTCGTCGACCTGCCGCTGGACGGCGCGGCTGGTCGGGGCATCCCAGTCGCCCTCGTAGCGCTCGGTGCGGGCGCGGACCTGCTGGATGCGGTGGCGGCGGGCGGCTTCCTGGGCACCGCGCCACTGCTCGACGGCGTCGGCCCGCTTGGCCGGGGTGTCGAGGACTGTCTCCGCACCGGCCAGCAGCACGGCAAGCAGACCCGAGCCACGGCGGACCCGGGCCGCCTCGCCGCGCAGGTGCAGCCAGCCCTTCACGTCGGTCACGGTCCATCCGGCATCAGCCACGCCCCGGGCCACCCAGGCGATCCGGGCCACAGAGCAGCCGCGCAGCCAGTCCAGCTCCTGGGTGAGCTCACGGGCCAGCTGGAAGCGGCGCCCGACGACGTTCAGCTTCCGGCGGCCGCCGGCCTTCGCCTTCGACTTCTTCGGGGTGGGGGACTTGGCATCCCCGCTTGCGAGCTTGCTCTCAGGGGGGAAGGAAGTACCACCCGCAGAAGAAACAGTTGAGGTACCGACCTGCATTGGGGTGCAACGGGCCTCATCCGAAACAGCCGTCACAACCCCCTGCTCAGCACCCTTCCGGGCACCCCTCGCCGGGGCCTTCGACGACGTCTTCGAGCGCGGCTTGCGCACCTTCCGCGACGCCTTCTTCGCCAGCTTCGCCATCAGCTCCCGGCCGGACTCCGCGATCCCGGACGCCGCCCGCGTGTACGCCGGAGCGTCCTCGTCCCGCTGCACCGTGCGGATGCCGAGCGCGACGTCGAACTCCACCGGGATCATCCGCGCGAACTCGCTGGCCTGCGCCGGGCCGCCCGACACTCGCGTCCCCTTGACGATCCACGCGAGCAGCCCGGCCTCCCGCAGCATGCCCAGGTGGTACTCCACCGACCGCTCGGACAGGCCGGTGCGCCGCACCAGGTACTCGATCCCCGGACGGCACGGGAACAGCTCCGCGAGCTCCTGGGCGACGCGCACGGTCGTCGCCCCGAAGGAACGCGGGCCGTGCGACCGGTGCCGCCGCGGCTTGTAGAGCCCGGACCCGGCGACCCAGTGGACCGCCTGCATCCACGAGTAGCCGTCGCCAGCGATCCGGCCCGCCGACGTCGACAGCCACTGGCTCGCCTCCGGCACGTACAGGCCGGGCAGCACGGAGACGTCGTCGTCGACCGACGGACGCGGGGAAGGGAGCAGCACGGCGGCCGGTGCCGCCACGCCGCTCATCGGCCCACCGTCCCGGCCGGGGTCGCAGATACCGCCTGAGTCGCCATCGGGCTGGTGTACACGCCAAAGCGGACACCCCCCTTTCGGGGCAGAGCGCGCGCTTCCTCATCCATCCGGCGAACCTGCACCGAACGACCTGTGGACAGAGTCCGGCGACCGGCGCCGGAGCTGTGGACAACGGAAAGCCGAACGCGGCTGACCAGCGGCGCACCCCCGGTGGCCGCCAGGAGGGCATAGGCCCCCCTCTCCGGATAGGTGTCGCGGACCGGGGTCGGTGTGACACTCCACCCCGAGGGATCTTCGTGATTAATGCCTTGAACTGCGCAAATGCGGAATGCGAATCCCGTCACGCGGGAAGCGTTGATGGCTCGAACCGGTGCGAATCGGGCACGGTCGAGCTGACAAGGGGACACCAGGTCGGGCACTATGACGGGGACACCAACTCTCATATGCGAGCCGGACCACCCCGCGAAAGCGGGACGGCCGACGAACTGACTGGGAGACACCAAGCCCCCTCCGGGAGGAGCGGGTGAGCGTCACCACCACGGCCTGTGGTGGGGGGAGATTTCTCCTCTCGTCTGGGTCTTGCTGCGGGGCCCCTGTCCAGGGCCCTCGGTGGGGTGAAGCGCCGGTCGTTGTCCGCGACCGGGTGTTGCTGGTGCTGAGGCCCTTGTCGAAGGGGCCGACCCGCTTGTCGAAGGCGGGGTTTTGCTAGGTGAACTGGCTCGATGAGCCGAAGCTCGGAACCCGGTGTCCAGCCGGGACCGAGCAACCGATCCGGGGTGTCAAACCCGGTCGGAGCGAAGGGTCGCGCGAGGCCGAGTGGATGTCCGTCCGCTCTTCTGGCCGGCGCGGCCGGTGGCGACTACGTCACCCCGACCCCCTTGATTCCGAGGCTGGCGTCGGCATGCCCTCATCCGGCTTCGCGGCTTCGGGATACCGCTCCGCAAGCCGCTTGAGCAGGTGCATGTAGACAGCGCGGTGCGGACGTCGGGGGTGGGTCTGCCCCAGCTCCCAACGAGCCACGGCCAGACGCTTCACGCCCACGGCCTCCGCGACTTCCTGCTGCGTGAGGCCAGCCGCGAGGCGCAACTTCGCGCGCACAGCTGGCGGTGGCAGGACGTCGTCCACGAGGGCGTCGACCCGCTTCAAGCGGTCCGGGTCGGTCACGGCGCAGCCTTTCAAGATCGATGGTCCCCTGAAAGATACACGATGCGATCTACGTCCGGGAGTGGACATCACCGTGAGCTGCGTGCCGACCGGAGCCCGGTAGGGTCCGTGCACGTGGCCCGCCTCGTGTTTTTCGATCTGGACGGCACGCTGGCCGACCGGCAGTCGGCACTCAGCGACGCGTTGACGTGCCTGTGCCGCTCCCTGAAGCTCTCCCCAGATGCCGAACAGTGGCTGCGCACCGCGCTGGCCGACCGCGCGACCATCGGTGACTTCGCTCGGCTGCGGGAAGCCTTCGGGCTGGAAGCGTCGGCTGCGGCCCTGTGGCAGGAGTACGTCGACCTCATGGCGGCCGCCGTCACCTGTCGCCCCGAGGTCCTCGAGGGCCTGGCCCGTCTGCGCGCAGCCGCGTGGACGATCGGCGTCGTCACCAACGGGGCTGGCGACATCCAGCGCGCCAAGCTCGCCGGGACCGGCCTCGCCTCCCTGGTCGACGGCGTCGCCGCCTCGGGCGACCTGGAGATCCGCAAGCCGGACCTGCGCCTCTTCGAACTCGCGGCCTCCCGGTGCGGCGTGAGCCTCGCGGACGGCGGCTGGATGGTCGGCGACAACCCGGCGGGAGACGTGGTCGGTGGCCACCAGGCCGGCCTGCGCACCATCTGGCTGCGCGGCCGACCCTGGCCGGACGGCCTTCCCTCCGCGCACCACGTCGTCGACGACGTCGCCGACGCCATCGCCATCCTGCTCGCAGAGACGGAGTAGCACCGTGGACCAGCCGACCGTCGGCATCCTCCACCCCGGCAGCATGGGCGCCGCCGTCGCCGCCTGCGCCGCGACCAACGCGGCCGCGGTTCTGTGGTGCGAGGCCGAGCGCAGCACCGCGTCCGCTGCGCGCGCCGACCAGTTCGGCCTGACGCCCGTAGCCACGCTGTATGAGCTGCTGGACCGCAGCGACATCGTCATCAGCCTCTGCCCGCCGGCCGCTGCCGAGGACCTGGCGCGCGACGTCGCCGGGCACCGCTTCGGAGGGGTGTATGTGGAGGCGAACGCCATCAACCCCGGGCGGGCGCAGCGGATCGCCGCGCTGCTCGCACCGCCTGTGACGGTCGTGGACGGAGGCGTCGTCGGCTCCCCGCCGGTCGGCGGCAAGACCCCGACCCTGTACCTCTCCGGCCCGGCCGACGCGACCGAGCGCATCGAGGCCCTGTTCGTGGGCACCGCCGTTCGCACGGCGGTATTGGGCACGGAAGTCGGGAAGGCGTCCGCGTTGAAGCTGTCGTACGCCTCTTTCCAGAAGACCAGCCGAGTGCTGGTGGCACTCGCGGTCGGCATGGCACGGGAGCACGGGGTCGACCAGGAGCTCATTGAGGTCGCCTCGAGGCGCACCGACTCATACCTGTCCGAGCCGCAGTACGTGGCCAAGACTGCGGCCCGCGCTTGGCGCTGGGGCCCCGAGCTGGAGGAAGCTGCCGACGCGCTCGCGGCCGCCGGCCTTCCACCGGAGATGCTGCGGGCGACCGCGGCCACGCTGGCACGGTGGAACGACGCCAAGGACGGCGAGCTCACGCTCACCGACGCCTTGGACCGACTCGCCCACCCGTAGCCCGCGCTCATGCCGTCGCCGCTCCCGCCCGCTGCGCCAGCAGCTGGTCGATGAGCCGGGCCGCGTCCTGCGGTGCCGACACCGTGGTGTCCACTGTCAGGTCCCACACCATGCCTGGGTGCGCGTCCAGATCCTCGCGGGTCGCGTCCCACGCCGCCAGGCGCGCCGCGGTGTCGCTGTCGCCACGCCTCGCCGACCGCTGCTCGGTCACTTCGCGCGGGCACCACAGCAACACCACCGACCAGTCGGCAGGGTAGCCGTCCATCAACGCTCGGATGCCGTCGACCTGCCCGAGGTGCACCACGGGCACCCCGGCCGCGAACGCGGCATCGACGCCGGGCCGGTCGATCGCGTACGTGTTGCCGTACCGGGTGTTCGCGTAGACGACGTCGCCCGCAGCCTCCAGCTCGCGCAACTGCTCTGCAGTGCCCATCCGGTAGCCAGCCGACTTACCAGACCCGACCTTGAGCCGCGCAAACTGGCGGTACTGCGGGCGCAGCTCGGTGAGCGCCATGGTGACGGTGTCCTTGCCCGCCGCCGGCGGGCCGTAAAGAATCACGCCCTGACGTTCGATCACGCGTACATCGCCCCCATCGCCTGCCGGGCCTGGTCCGCGAGCGTCACCGCGGTGCCCAACCTGTTGTCAACGACCAGGTGCGGCACCGCCGGGCGCAGCTCCAAGTCGATGGTCGCCATGTACTCGTCCCACCGGGCGAGCTTCCACGCGTCCCGGGCCGCAGAGCGGAAAGTGATGTACTCCCGCATCGATTCCTCGTCGCATTGCACCCACACCGGGAAGACGTCGACGCCCATGGACGCGGCCCGGTTGCACAGGCGCTGCATCCAGTCCGGGTCGGTCATCTCCGAGATGAACGGCGCCGAAAGCACAGTGCTGATCCCGCACTTGATGTTGGCCATGGCTGACTGCATGAGGCAGTCGTACTCCACAGACCGGACACGCTCCCTGTAGAGCTCTGTGTGCCGGTCGTTCGGATCGCCGCCCAGCGCCACCAGGAGCCGTTCCACGAGCGGTCGGGTGAGCGGGTCCTTGTCGAGCAACGGCCAGCCGGTGAGCTGGACGAAGAAGCGCGCGAGCTCGGTCTTCCCGCTGCCTGCGAATCCGCCCACCAGGATCAGGACTGGACGATGCGGGTCGCCGCCGGTGTGTCGGCGCTTCCATGCGTCGATGATCCGCTGCTGGAGAGCGAAGTGGCCGGCGTCCTCGGTGCCCGGCGAGATGCGGTGAATGGCTCGTTCGACAGCCAGGACGTGCGCGCCGTTGAGACGGTCGTCCATCGGCGTCAGCTTGAACGACGTCTCCTCGCCCGGCAGGGCAGTTCGGAAGCCGAGATCTGGCTCGGTCGCGCGGTAGAGCAGGCAGTATGCGCGCCGGTAATGCGGGCCCGGATATACCTCGCCCTGCTCGTGCTGCCACAAAGTCTGGGGATTCGCAGCTGGGATGCCCTTGAGCTTGGCTTGCTCGGCTACTTCCCGCAGGCGTTCGCCGGCCTTCTCCAGGGTCAGGCCGTGGGCCTCACGCTGCTCGCGCAACCGGTCCGGCCTCCACCCCGCACGCTGCTTCCCCACCCTGTGCCCCTCCGTCATCGTCATGGCCGCGAGCCTAGGGCTCGGGCTGCAAATCGCATGTATACGCGGATGTTGAAAACGCGTGAATGGCGGTGCGTACGAGCTTCGACAAGTCCTTGTGATGGTTCGCCCTGTCCGACCCGGGTGTGATGGCCCTCACCAGATCAGCAAGCAGGACGTGAGGTGCAGTCAGTGGTCGTCGTCGCCGTCCCCGTCCTCATCAGCGAGTCGAGCGCTTGCGTGGCGTCGGATGGAGTAGCCGATCTCGAACTCTTCGGCGCTCATCCTGGTGTCGTTCAGCTCGACGACGCCGCCGTTGGGGGAGGTCGTGACCCGCACGACGCGCAGGAGTGGGACGCCAACGTCGGCCGGGAGATCCAGGGCCTCCGCCTCTTCGGGCGAGGGCATGCGGGCGGAGACGCCTTCACTCCAGCGGAGCGGGCGGTGGCCCATCTCCTCCAAGCGGTCGTAGATGCCCCCCGGCCCGGTGTCGGCTTCCGCCAGTCGAGTTCCTCGAGCGAGGTCGGCCGGGAGGTAGCTGGTGGCCAACTGCTTCGGCTTCCTGGTTTCGGGGTCACCCATCACGCGGTCGCGAACGAGGACTTCGGATCCGGTGGCCAGTCCCATAAGGGCAGCGAGATCGACCGGCACGACACCCCATCGCACGGTGGGGGGCTCCAGAGCCACCCACGGTTGGGCAGTCGGGTCGAAGTAGTAGCCGATCTCGTCGCGGAACACTTGACGGGATCGGGTGATGCGCCGCTTCTCGGGGCGCTCTCGCACGATGGTCCCTCTGCGGCGCACCGCGACGACGAGTCCCTCTTGCTCCAGGAGCGAGATGGCGCTTCGCACGGTCTGGTAGCCGGCGCCGTACTGGGCTTGGAGTTCGGTGAGCATGGGCAGCTTGTCGCCCGGCAGGTATCGCCCCTCGCTGATCTGCTGTCGCAGGTCAGCTGCGATGTCGCGATACGAGACGGGCATCGGAGCCACCTTTCAGAGTGCTGCGCGGATCTGATTCTAGGGCTAGCTCTATCAGTCTGCGATGTGCGAGCACAAGCGATCGACACGAATAGAGCTATCGCTATTGACTCGGGGGCGCGCCATGGTCTCTACTAGGCGATAGCGATAGCCCTAACGCTCCGTTGAGCAGGGGCTACGCCCCAAGCACTACCGCAGTAGTCGTCCGCCCTCCGGGGCGGCCGGGGTTGAGAGCACCACCGAACTCCCCCGGAGCCTGACGGCCGCGACGACTGCGTGCACGTCGCAGCGCTGTGCGCTGTCTGTCCTGCGGGACGCCGGCCTCGTGCCGTGCGGCCCGGAGGGCGGAGAGAGCATCGCGACCCGCGCCCCCGCCGCTCCGTCCGTGAGGAGTTCAGATGTCTGCTTCGACCCTTGAGCGCACTGCCCGTCCCCGCCGCAGCCGGACCCGCTCCCGCACCGTCAACGCCCGCCCGGCGCTGGCCCTCTCCACCCTCCGGCCCCACCAGTACGACCTGCGCCCCGCCTGTGCATCGCTGGTCTGCCCCGACTGCGAGACGTGGGTGCCGATCACCGGCATCCAGACCAAGAAGCCCAAGGTCGTGCCACACGACACCGGCCGCGCGGGCAAGGACGCGGCCGTCCGGTGCCGTCTGGGCAGCAACCGCCTGGTCCTCGTCGACGTCACGGTCCGGAAGTGGGAGGAGCACCTGACGGACGGCAACTCGGAGACCGTGCACCGCCGCCGGACCACCGTGCGGCGCAAGCCCAAGGTCGCGGTCGCCCCGGCCGTCAGCCAGATCGCCGCGCAGAAGCAGACGCCGGCGGGCGACGAGCCCGGCGACGGCCGGCCTCTGTGGCGGCTGCGTAAGGAGCAGTGGGCGGCTACCGAGTCCGCGGTTCGCGACGCCGACACCCGCCGCGCGCAGATGCCCGCCGGTGCCGCGCCGCTGGGAGCGCCGCCGGTTCCGCTCACGACGCTGCACCCCGAGCGCCGCGCGAGCTGACCCGCTCCGGACGAACGACCACGGCCCCGGCCACCCCGCAGAGGGGCGGCCGGGGCCGTGGCTGCTCGTACAAGCAGTCAGCTCCCCAAGTGGGGAGTGATCGCGACAGCCCTTGGGATTGCGGCCCGGGAGCTGTCCAGGACCTGACTCGGAGGACCTGATGCAGCACAGCATGACACGCACCGCGGCGCAGCCGCAGGCCGGGATCATCGACGACATCGAGCGCGAAGACGACTCCAAGGGCTACGAGCCCCACGAGGACGCCGCCCGCGTCGACGTCGCCCTGGTCCTCGTTCTCAACACCGCCCCGGCGTCGACCGGCTGGGAGGTGGCGGCGTGATCACCAGCCTCACCGACGCCGAACGCGAGGAACTGTCGCGGAAGAACGCGGAGCAGAACCGCCGGTCGGAGAACAACCGCCGCTGACCGCCCGCACATCCAAGCAGCGCCGCCCCCGGCCCTGCCCGTCGTCCCCGCGCCTTCCCGGCCGGGGCCGGCGGAGAGCGCCGGGAGCTCCCGCCCGCTCCGGCCGTCAGGCCGCCACAACACGCAACAGCCCCGGGGCGGCCACCCCGGGGCTGACTTCTTGCTCTGGACCTTCTGGGAGGCCCTGATGAATCGCGACTCCATCGTACGCACCAGCTACGCCCCCGACGCCGACCTGCCGGTCAACACCAACTGGCGCGAGGACGGCGCCTGCACGCGGGAGGACCCCGAGCTGTTCTTCCCCATCGGCAACACCGGCCCGGCACTCCTGCAGATTGAGGAGGCCAAGTCGGTGTGCCGCAGGTGCCCGGTACTGGAGCGCTGCGCCTCCTGGGCGCTGGAGATGGGCGAGGCCCACGGCGTGTGGGGCGGCATGAGCGAGGACGACCGCCGCCGCATCAAGCGCCGCGCCGCCCGCAACCGCACCAAGGCCGCCTGATCCGGTCTGGCGGCTGCCTGATCCGCCCGCACCGACCGCCGCACCACGGCGGCCGGGACGGGCGGTGACGGGGAGCCGGACAGCCCGGACCGACAGCCGAGGGAGGCCCTCATGGCCACGACGATGACCCCGCTCCAGCCCGGCACGGAAGCCGCCGCCCAGGCGTGCGCCTTCGCGATCTTCGGCAGCGACATCCCGCCGATCGACCCCGACGACTACGACGGCAGCTGGCGCACCACGCTCCACGTCATCGCGGAGGAGTGGGTGGGCGAGGGCCGTGTCGAGCGGCACGCCGCCCGCACCGCGACCGCGATCAACGACCTGCTGAACACCCAGCGGCTGTTCGGCGAGGGATCGCCCGAGGCGCGCGCCGCCGGTACCGCGCTCAAGCCGCTGATCGACAAGTGCCGGATCTACGGCATCACCACCGACGACCTCCGCCGCCACGGCGCGCAGCTCCACACGAGCTGACTTCGCGCCCGCCCGGCGGGAGCCGATCCCAGTTTCGCGCCCGCCCTGCGCCGCTTCGCGAGTACGGCCGCCCGCCCCCCGGGCCGCCGGCCTTTTCGTGCGTGCGGAGCGGGTAGAGCCGGTGTCCGGTTCGCAAGCAACCATCCGCACAACCGACCGCTTCGGGAACGCCTCACCGCGTTTCGGGAGCAGCCCCCGCCGTTTCGCGCACGCCCTGAACGACCCCCTCCGGAGGCCCCCATGACGCTCACCGACTGGCCGCGATCCGCGGCTGAGCCCGACCCCGAATCGGCTTCACCGGCCGCCGTTTCGGGAACGCCCAAGCCGGTTTCGCAGACGCCCGGCACCGTTTCGGAGACGACGGCGTTCGTTTCGGAGACGGAAAGCGGAACCGGAACGAAGCCCTCCCCGGCGAAGCTGACCGGCACCCAGAAGTGGACGGCCGGAGCGATCGTCGCTGCCGCGCTCGCCCTCGCGGGCATCGGCCTGTACCTCAGCTTCGAGCACGTCGCCCAGTTCGCCCACGAGGAGCTGCGCTTCGGCTCGCTCGGCAAGGGCCAGCTGTTCGCGATCGGCGTCGACGTCGGCATCATGGTCATGATCGCCGTTGACCTGCTGATGGCCTGGCTCAAGCGCCCCATCAGCTGGATCCGCTACCCGGTGTGGCTGCTGACGGCCGCGACGGTCGTCCTCAACGCCGCGTCCGGCGCCCCCAAGGACCGGGCGTGGGAGCTGCTGGACTACGTCGCCGCCGGCGCCCACGGCGTCGTCCCGGTCCTCTTCATCATGGTGGTGGAGCTGGGCCGCACCTCGATCGACCGCGTTGTCCGCCCTGACCAGGCCGAACGCGACTCGATCCCGTGGCTTCGGTGGGTGCTCGCCCCGGTGGCGACGGCCCGGATCTTCCGCCGGATGCGGCTGTGGGGCGTCACCTCCTACCCGGAGATGATCCGCCGCGACCAGGAGCTCATCGCCTACGAGCAGTGGCTCAAGCGCAAGTACGAGGGCGACATCACCAAGGCCACCGAGGACGAGCTGCTGCCGATGAAGATGGCCCCGTACGGCTACACCGTCGCCCAGGCCCTGGCCATGCCCGACGAACAGGAACAGGCAGCTCAGGAGCGTGCGGAGGAGGCCGAGCGCCGCCGCCTGGACGCGGAGACGCGCAGCGAGGTCGCCAAGGCGGAGTCCGAGGCGGAGCGGCTGCGCGCCAAGGGCAAGGTGGAGCTGGTCCAGGCGGAGGTCGACGGCCAGACCGGCCAGGCCCGCGCCCACGCCCGAGCCCAGGTCAGTGCCGCAGAGCGGGCCGCTGAGCTGGAGCAGCAGGCCCTCGACAACGCCGTGATCGCCGAAGCCCGCGCCCGCGAGGCGGAGGCGGAGCGCAAGGAGGCCCAGGAGCGCAGGGCGGCTGCCGCCGCCGACCTGGAGAAGGCCGAGCTCGAGCGGAAGGCCGCTGAGCAGCGCAAGGCGGCGGCCGAGGCCGACAAGGTCGCTGCTGCGGAGGCCGGCGCGATCGAGACCGAGCGGATCGCGCAGGCACGCCGCACGGCGGCCGCCGCGGACCTGGAGGCAGCCGAGCTGGAGCGCCAGGCCGCACAGAAGCGGAAGGAAGCGGCGGAGGCCGACCGGGTCGCCGCGGCGGAGGCACAGGCCATCGAGACCCAGGCCATCGCCGAAGCCCGCCAGGCTGCTGCCGAAGCCGATCGGCGTGCTGCCGAAACGGAGAGGGCCGCTGCCGAAACGCGGCGCGCTGCTGCCGAAGCCGACCGCAAGAAGGCGGAGGAGGAGCGCCGCCAGGCGGCCGCTCTCGCCGACATCGCGCGCTCTCAGAAGGAGGCTGCCGAAGCCGAGCGGGCTGCTGCCGAAACGCGGCGGGTCGCTGCCGAAATCGAGCGGCGCGCGGTCGAAGCCGAGGACGCCGCGAAGCTCAAGCCGCGCGAGCGCGCGGTCCGCAAGGTCGCCCGGATGATCCTCGCCGTCGGCGGCGACGCCGACCAGCTGCCGCTCGCCGACATCCAGCGCGAGCTGGCGGTCACCTCGCCCGGCACTGCCTCGGAGTACCGCCAGGAGGCAGCCGAGCTGCTCGCCGGCGGATACCGCCCGGAGCAGTGACCTGCACAAACGAGCCTTTCGACGGTTCCACCGGCCCCCGAGACGAAGTCAGCGCCTCGGGAGCGCGGTGAAGGCGCCGAAACGCCACGACAAAGCCTCCCAGATCGCCCCCGCCCCGAGAAGGAGAACCCCACCTCATGGATATCAACGCACTGTTCACGGATGAGGGCCTGCGGGCCTTCACCGCCACCGTCCGCGACCAGCACGTTCGTGACGCCCAGCAGTACGGGCAGATCGCGGACATCGTGCGCCGGCGTCTGGAGCAGACGCCGATCGAGGGCGACCGCTGGATGTCCAAGAAGCTCCGCGCCTGGAAGGTGTCGCGGCAGCTCAAGGCCATGCAGAAGGCGTCCGGCGAGGCCGCGAGCAAGGCGGAGGCCCTGTACGCGACCTACAAGAACGAGGTCCTGGAGCTCCCCCAGCGCAGGGCCGCGGCGGAGGCCCGGAAGCTGGAGCGCAAGCAGGGCAGGCAGGCCGCCCTGGGCGCCGCCGTCGCCAAGTCCCTGGACAAGACGGTGACCGCGCTCAACACCCCCACCGAGCAGGCCCCGGGCACGGTCCCGCAGGCGCGGCCGGCGGAGTTCGTGACCCCGGACAACCCCTGGAACCAGTGGCCGATGGCGGCCGGTGGTGAGCAGGCCCCGACCCGCACCATCAACGACTACTTCGCGAAGGGAGAAGGGCAGTGACGACGCCTCGGCAGACGCAAAACCGCGCGAAGTTCTGGAACGCGCGGGTCGCCGAAGCCCAGAGCGACCAGGAGCGGGCCGGGGTCTGGTACGACGCGTGCCGGACCCTGGCCCGCCAGGCCGAACGCGACGGCAAGCCGAACCTGTGGCCCGCGCTCACCAAGACGCTCCACGACTTCTACAAGAACAACGGAGGGTGACGAAGTTCTTCTTCATCACCGCCTCCTCCTCGCCGCCTGGAGCACCCCAAGGCGCGCGCGTGTCGTGCGCGCGCGAGGGTGCCCCAGGCGGTGACCGTCTGTCAACTCCGAGAGGGAGACGTCATGGCCGACGACGACGGCCCGAACAACCTGATCCACTTCCCCCGCGTGGGCTACACCGCCCCGGCCGAACCCCCCGCGGAACCCCCTGCTTCGGCCCCGGCCGACGTGCCGTTCGCCGCCCCCGCAGACGCCTCCCCGGCCACGCCCGAAGCGTTTGCACCCGCGACGCGAACCGACCCGATGGGCGTCATCGCGACCCTGCCCGAGCCCGGTCTCGGGGCCCCGTTCGCCGCCGACTCGGAGCCCGCCTCAGCACCCTCCGCAGCGCCCGCGACGGCGGGCACGATGGTCCCGGCGACCTTCCGTTCGGAGGGCGCGCAGCCCGCCGCGCCGCGCCTGGGATCGCTGTCCCTGGCGGCGATCCTCGCGGTGTCCCTGGCGGCCATGCGCGGCATCCACTCCGCCGTCGCGGCGGGCCGGGCGAACCGGGAGCAGCGCGAAGCGGTCGCGAAGACCGCGAGCACCGCCAAGGACGGCTCCTCGGGGGGCAGTTCGAAGAAGCAGGTGCAGCCCAGCCACGAGTACGGCCGCAAGACCCTCCAGCGCGGCCCTGGCGGTCTGGGAGGCCGCTCCGGCGGCTCGGGTCCGGGCAGGTCCGGACGGGGCGGCAGCGGGCCGTACAGCGGCTCGGGCGGCCGGGGACGCGGCGGGTCGACGACCCGCTCGCCCAGCGGTTCCGGCGGCGGTGGTGGCGGGCGCGGACGCGGCCCGGGTACGGGCTCGGGCGGCGGCGGCCGCACCACCTCGCCGAACAAGAACAGCTCCGGAGTCACCCCGCTCAAGCGCACCTCGCAGGGCGGCGGCGTGAACCTCAAGAAGAACCGCGGCCCCGGATCGTCCGGCGGCTCGGGAAGCTCCGGAGGCTCCGGAGGCAGCAAGGGTCCGAACAACAGCGGCGGCGGAGGCGGAAGGAAGAACCGCGGCCCCGGCAGCGGCGGCGGGTCCGGCTCCTCCGGGGGCGGCGGCTCCACCACGAACCGCAAGCGCGGGCCCGGCAGCACCGGGTCCGGGGCCGGCGGTTCGTCCGGCGGCCTGGGCAAGAAGCGCGGACCGGGCTCCGGGACGGGGACCGGCAAGGGAACGGGCCCCGGCACCAAGAGCCCCGGCAAGGGCACGGGTTCGGGCGGGAAGACCACGCCCGGCACGACCAGCTCGAAGGGGACCGGTACCGGCAAGGGCACGGGGACCGGCCCCAAGAGCGGCACGAAGAAGTCGCCGCGCGGCACGACCGGCCCGTCCGGGATCCTGCGCAAGAAGCCCGGCACCACCACCTCCGGCACCGGTCCGAAGACCAAGCCGAAGGGGAAGGGCAGCAGCGGCGCGGGCACCACGGCGCCCGGCAGCAAGCGCGGCGGCGGGAAGAAGGGCAAGACCCGCTCCGGCAAGGGCGGGACGATCCCGACCCCGGTGCCCACGGCGCCGGGCGGGAAGTCCCGCAAGGGCAAGAAGCTCAAGCTCACGCCGGGGATCGCGCACGGCACCATGGCGGCGTCGGACACGTACGGCTGCCGCTGCCGCAAGTGCCGCCGCTTCGACCGCGAGTACGGCAAGAAGATGGACGCGGCCCGCAAGGCCGCCGAACGAGGTCGGACCACCTTCGGTGAGGCCGTGCACGAGACCGCGAGCAAGCGGCTCAAGCGCCGCCGCAAGAAGATGGGGCCGCCCATCGTCACCAAGGTCAAGGTCAAGAAGCCGAAGAAGAAGACCGGCCCGAAGACCAAGACCACCAAGCCCGGCAGCACCACGCCCGCCGGTCCCGCCGCGAAGACGCCGGCCGGTCCGGCCGCGAAAGCGCCGGCCCGCCGCACGCCCTGGTCCACGGCCAAGGCACGAGCCCGCAAGCGCGCCCGGATGCGTACCACCACGGTTCCCGGGCCCCGCCCGGCACCGACGACCGGCACGACCACACCGGCCCCG
>NZ_NEUB01000656.1 GCF_002910825.1 Streptomyces sp. SM1
CTCCTCGGTCATGGGTGCGCGGGCGCGGGACGACGGGATCGCCGGCGGCCGGAGCGTCGGGGCCCTGCGGCCGGTCGGCACCGGCACCCGCGCCGGGCAGGAGTGCCGCGAGTTCCCGCTGGTAGGGGAAGGAGCCGGGCCGGTAGCCGCACCAGGGCTCCTCGGCGTACGGATCGCCGGTGACACCGTACGCACGGGACCGGGAGCCTCCGCAGACTTCCCGGAACTCGCACCGCCCGCACCGCCCGCCCAGCGCGTCGGCGTCGCGCAGGCCGGTGAACAGCTCCGAGGAGCGGTAGATCTCGGTCAGCGGCCGGGTGCGTACGCTGCCCGCCCCCAGGGGGAGGAAGCCGCTGGGATGCACGGTACCGGTGTGCGACACGAAGACGAAGCCACGGGCGGCGTTGACGTCCAGCGGCGGGCGCCGGGCCCGCCGGCCACCGGCGTCCAGGCCCAGTTCGGCGGCACGCTCCCGCAACCGCGCGTAGAGCGGCCCGAGTTCCAGCACGGCCACATGGTCGTCACCGGTGTCCGCGAGGATCTTGCGCTGGAGCGCGACCCGGCGGAAGTGGTGGGCCTCGGTCGTCTTGGCGGGCACGGTCAGCCCGACGTCGTACACGAAGTTCAGTACGTCCTCGGTCTCGGCGGGGCTGAGTACGCCGAGTTGACGGCCGCGTCCGGTGGGCACCAGGAAGAAGGCGCTCCACAGCATCGCGCCGTGGTCGCGGACCAGGCGGACGATGTCCGGCAGGTCGTGGAGGTTGTGCCGGGCGACCGTGGTGTTGATCTGCACCTTCATGCCCATCGCGCGGGCGGTGTCCCAGGCGTCCAGTGTCCACCGGAAGACACCGGGGACGCCGCGGAAGCCGTCGTGCAGCTCGGCGGTGGATCCGTCCAGGCTGAGGGAGAGGCCGACCGCACCGGCCGCGTGCACCTCCCGCAGCCGCTCCGGGGTGAGCGTCGGCGTGCCCGACGGTGACACCGCGACCCGGACGCCCACCTCCTGGCCGTGGGCGATCAGTTCGTTGAGGTCGGGGCGCTGGAAGGGATCCCCGCCGGTGATCACGAACAGCGGTGCGGGCTGTCCGAACGCGGCGACCTGGCGCAGCAGGTCCTTGGCCGCGGCCGTGTCCAGCTCGCGGGGGTCGCGGTCGGGTACCGCCTCGGCCCGGCAGTGCAGACAGGCCAGCGGGCAGGCCCGGGTGGATTCCCAGATCACGATGAACGGCCGGTCGGCGACGTCCTGGTGCTGTCGCCGGATCGCTCGCGCGCCGCTCACCGGGTGCCCCCCGTCCTGCCGGGGCGCGGCGTTCGTCCGGCCGTCCGGGAGTCGGGACAGACAGCCCGGGCGGCCGGACGGTGACCGGCCCGGACCGCGCGCAGCATCCGTGACGGTGTTCGGCGGGGGGAGAAGCCGCACGGATGCTGATTGCGGTGGAACACGGGACACCTCCGGGTCGGTCGCTCTCAGCCTGTCGTACCGGGCCCGGTCGCACCGCGGCCGATCAGTCCCGGTCCGGGGGGGCCGTTGGTCCCTTCCTCTGATCCGGGGCAGGGCCGACCGGTCTCCCCCGGGACGGGCGCCGCCCCCGGCCAGGGTGTGGCCGGGGGCGGCGCCGGAGGTCACCGGTGGGGTCAGGAGCGACGCCGGTCCTCCCCCAGGGCGTTCGCCGTGGCCACGAGGGCGGCGCCGGCGCCGGTCAGCAGCGCCCCCAGGCCGGCGACGAGGGTGGTGAGGTGCCATGCCTGGTAGGCGGAGAGCAGGGAGCCGCGCAGGGTTTCCCCCATGAAGACGGTCTGACGCAGCCGCGCGAGCTTCTCGGTGTCGCCCTCGCCGGAGTGCACCTCCTCGGTGATCTCCGCGTAGGTGCGGTACCCGGTGGCCTTGTTGAGGTGGTCCTTGATGAGGTCGGCGTAGGCACGGGCCTCCGCTCCGGTCTCCACGGGGCGGCCCGCGAAGCACGCGAGGTGTGCGGGCAGGCCGTGGTCCGGGAAGGTGATCCGCTGCGCGGCCAGTTCGGCCCGTATCTCCTTGCGGCCGCTGCGGGCGCGCAGCAGCATCACCGGTCCGGCGGCTCCCAGAGCGAGTCCGGTCAGGCCGATCAGGGCGCCGGCTCGGCGGGGCGCAGCGTTCATCGCGTGTCGTCCTTCGGTCTCGGGTGTGTACGGGGTGGTCGCGGGCTGTACGCGGGGGGCGAGGGTGGACGGGGCTTCGGGGGCGTAGGGGGCTCGGAGGTGGTGCGCGAGGGCTCGGGCGTCGCGGGTCAGCGGTGGCCGATGCGCAGGCGCCAGGCCCCGGGGCCGCGTTCGAGGTACTCGACGGAGAAGACACCGGGGCTGCGGTCCTCGATCTGCGCGAGCAGCGGCAGCGGGTCGTGCGGCGCGGTCAGCACCATGGACCGGCCCGGCGGTACGGCGTCGAGGGCACCGAAGACCGTGGCGTGGCGCAGGGCGTGCGGAACGCCGCGGACGTCCAGCTCGGGAACGGCTTTCTCGTCCGCCGCGCCACAGCCGCACGCCCCGCCGGAGCCTCCGGTCTTGCCGGTGGGCGCGGCCCGGTCGGTCCGCGTGGTCCGGTCGTTCACGCCGACGTCGTTCTGCGTGCCGCCCCGCTCGCCGTCCGCGGGCCGGTCGGGGCCGGCCGGCCGGTCCGGGGCGAGGCGGCCGTGCAGCTCGGTGAGGAGCGTGGCCAGGGAGATGCCCGGGGCCAGGGCCAGCAGGGGCAGGACCAGGCCGTTCTCCTTGGCGGTGTGCTCCTCGAAGACGACCTGCAGCGCCCGTGCGTGGGCCACCGCGTCCGCCGGGTCGCCGGCCGTGCGCAGGGTGTCCACCAGCTCGGCGATGCAGCGGTGCTCGGCGGCCAGGCTCACCATGAGCAGACGGGCGTCGGGCATGGTCCGCGCGACCGGGTAGAGGACGGCTTCCTGGGCTGTCGCGTGCGGCAGCAGTTCCCGGTCGCAGAAGGCCACCAGCCCCGTGCGGAGCCTCTCGGCGGCGCCCGGATCGCGGCCCGCGGCGGTGGTCAGCAGGGCCACCCGGCCGGCCAGTTCCCCTGCCGTGCGGGCGAGTTGTGCCTCGGCCGCTTCGAGCGCCGTGGCGTCTTCGGCAGCCGACGCGAGAGTGAGAGCACTCATGGAGGTGACTCCAGCGATTCAGGGCCGGTCGGACCGACCGGTGCGGGCGGGGTCGGCGCGGTCCACCTCGCCCCTGACGCAACCCGGTCGGCGGGTCGGCCGGCCCGGGGGAGCCGGCCGGAGGCGAGGGGGACCGCGGGTCCGGCCGTGACTGAGGAACGGCCGGACGGCGACCGGTCCGTGGACTCACCGCGCCTGCTGCCCGGCCCGTGGCGGAGAAGACGAGGCCCGGCAGGTGACACGACGGCCCATTCCCTTCCCGGCCGGTCGTGTGCCAGCATCGTCCGCCCCGTACGGTCCCCACGTGGGCCGGGCGGGTCCCCGACGGCGTCCACCGGTCCCGGCCCGCCGGGCCGCAACAGGGCCGAACGGCCGTGCCGGGGTGGGTACTCCGGCCCAAGTGCGGGAAGTCGGCACCGTCTAACGTCCGCTCCCATGGACCTCGGCAGCCGTCCCGGCCCGCGCATCCGCCCGCACTCCCCACGAGGGGCGCGGCGCCGATGTCACACGGGCTGACGCGGAACCCGGTCCTCGACGCCGGCCCGCACACCGCTGCCGGAAACCGTGCGGCCGCGGCGTGCCGAGCGGGGCGACCCAGGTCATGAGGTCTCCGCGGTCCCTGCCGGGTCCGGCGCCGGTCCGTCCGCCACTCCGGCGGAGCGCGCGTCGTCGCGTGTCCCCGTAACGGCGCCCGCGCCGGGCCCCGTTCCGCGCGGTCGTCGCGGCGACACGGGGGCCTTCCGCCGCCCGTCCCCACCCTCCCTTCCGCCGTTCCCGCCGCTCCCGCCGAGGCCGACGCCGTCCTTCCGCCGGGACGCGGCCGATCGCGCCCGCACAAGGACTCCTCATGTTCCTGGAAGACCTACGGACGGCCTGCCGCAAGGACCCCGCCCTGCACGGCGTGCACGCCGTCGAGGTGCTGCTGTACCCGGGGCTGTGGGCGATCTGGGCCCACCGCCTCGCCCACCGCCTGCACCGACTGGGGCTCCCGCTGCTGCCCCGGGCGCTGTCCCAGTTCAGCCGCGCCCTGACCGGCATCGAGATCCACCCCGGCGCGGTCATCGGACGCCGCTGCTTCATCGACCACGGCATGGGCGTGGTGATCGGGGAGACCGCCGTCGTCGGGGACGACGTGATGCTCTACCACCGCGTCACGCTGGGCGGTACCGGCTGGTGGACCGACGTACCGGCGGCCGGGCGGCACCCCACCATCGGCGACCGGGTCGTCCTCGGAGTCGGCGCGAGCGTCCTCGGACCCGTCCGGGTCGGTCACGACGCCCTCATCGGCGCGCACGCCCTCGTACTGCACGACGTTCCCGCCCACTCGTGCGTCCGCGCCGCGAGCACGCACCCGTCCACCCCGCCGGAATCCGGCGTCGCACCGGCGCCGAATCCCGCACCCGCACCCGCACCCGCACCCGCACCCGCACCCGCACCCGCACCCGCACCCGCACCCGCACCCGCACCGAGAAAGAAGAACCGACATGACCTCGATACACCCGTCGATCACCGCACTCATCGGCCGCACTCCCCTGGTGGCCCTGCACCGCTACGGTGAGGACCTGCCGGCCCGCCTGGTGGTGAAGCTGGAGTCCGCCAATCCGGGCGGCAGCGTGAAGGACCGCATCGCTCTGGCGATGATCGAGGACGCGCGGACCACCGGCGTTCTCCCGCCGGGCGGCCACATCGTCGAACCGACCAGCGGCAACACCGGCGTCGGCCTGGCGATGGTGGCCGCCGCCCAGGGGCACCCGGTCACCTTCACGATGCCCGAGAGCATGAGCGTCGAGCGGCGGGCCCTGCTGCGCGCGTACGGGGCCGAACTGATCCTCACCCCCGCCGCCGGGGGCATGCGCGGTGCCATCGCCCGTGCCGTCGAACTGGCCGAGCGGCACGGCTGGTTCATGCCGCAGCAGTTCACCAACCAGGCCAACCCCGGCGTTCACCGCCGCACCACCGCCGAGGAGATCTGGCGGGACACCGACGGGCAGGTCGACGTGCTGGTGGCCGGGGTGGGCACCGGCGGCACCGTCACGGGCGTCGGCCGGGTGCTGAAGGAGAGGAAGCCCGAGGTCACCGTGGTGGCCGTGGAGCCGGCCGAGTCGGCGGTGCTCTCCGGCGGCTCCCCCGGTCCGCACCGCCTCCAGGGCCTCGGCGCCGGCTTCGTCCCCGACGTCCTGGACACCTCCGTCTACGACGACGTCCACCGCGTCTCCCTGTCCCAGGCGCAGGAGGCGGCGCGCCGTCTGGCCCGCACCGAGGGCGTTCTCGCCGGTGTCTCCGGCGGCGCCGCCCTGCACGCCGCCACCGTCCTCGCACGGTACCCGCGGCACCGCGGCGAGCTGATCGTGGTCGTCCTGCCCGACACCGGTGAGCGGTATCTGAGTACGGACCTGTTCGTCTGAAGCGGGCCCGGTCGTGCGGAGCCCCGGGACCCCGCGGTCCGGGGCGCCCGGCCGAGAGCCGGGACGGAAGGCCGGGTGACCAGGGCCGTTCGGCCCAAGGCCGGCACCCCGCCGGAAACCTAGGTTCCTGACCATGGAGAACGATCAGAGCGCACGCCAGGGACGGAAGCCCGCTCAGGGGACCTGGCCGCTGGCCGCGCGCAGACTGCTGAACCGCCGGGAGGTCTCGTCCGACGGACGCGCGGTCTTCGGCGAGGGCGACCCCCAGTGGGAGGGTTTCTACCGGGACCGCTGGTCCCACGACAAGGTGGTGCGTTCCACCCACGGCGTCAACTGCACCGGTTCCTGTTCCTGGATGGTGTACGTCAAGGACGGCATCATCACCTGGGAGCACCAGGCCACCGACTACCCGTCGATCGGCAACGACTGCCCCGAGTACGAGCCGCGCGGCTGTCCGCGTGGTGCGTCGTTCTCCTGGTACACGTACTCCCCGAGCCGGGTCCGCTACCCGTATGTGCGGGGCACGCTGCTGAAGCTGTGGCGCGAGGCCCGCAAACGGCTGGGCGACCCCGTGGCGGCCTGGGCGGAGATCACCGGTGATCCGGCGAAGGCCCGCGCCTACAAGCGGGCGCGCGGCAAGGGCGGGCTGGTGCGGGCCGACTGGGACGAGGTGGCCGAGCTGGTCGCCGCCGCCCATGTGCACACCATCAAGCAGTACGGCCCGGACCGGGTGGTCGGCTTCTCGCCGATCCCGGCGATGTCGATGGCCTCGTTCGCGGCCGGTTCCCGGTTCATGTCACTCATCGGCGGCACCCTGCTGTCGTTCTACGACTGGTACGCCGACCTGCCGGTGGCGTCCCCGCAGGTGTTCGGCGACCAGACCGACGTGCCGGAAGCCGCGGACTGGTGGAACGCCGGCTACCTGATCATGTGGGGCTCCAACATCCCCGTGACCCGCACGCCGGACGCCCACTTCCTGACCGAGACGCGTTACAACGGCACCAAGGTCGTGGCCGTCAGCCCGGACTACGCCGACAACGTCAAGCACGCCGACGAGTGGGTGTCCCCGCACCCGGGCACCGACGGCGCGCTGGCGATGGCGATGGGCCATGTCATCCTGCGCGAGTTCCTCGTCGACCGCGAGGTGCCGTACTTCCAGGACTACCTGCGCAAGTTCACCGACGCGCCCTTCCTGGTGACGCTTCGGGAGCACGGCGGGCATCTGGTGCCCGACGGTTTCCTGACCGCCGCCGGCCTGGGGCGGCAGGACGAGAACGCGGACTCCAAGACGGTGCTGCTGGACTCGGTCTCGGGCGAGCCGGTCGTCCCGAACGGCTCCCTCGGCTTCCGCTGGGCGAAGTCCGGCGCGGGCAGCTGGAACCTCGACCTCGGCGACGTCGTCCCCGAACTCAGTCTGCTCCAGCGTGCCGAGGACACCGCCACCGTGGCGCTGCCCCGCTTCGACGAGGGCCCCACCGAGGGCGGTTCGAGCATGGTGCGCGGGGTGCCGGTCCGCAGGATCGGCGGACGCCGGGTCACCACCGTCTTCGATCTGATGCTGGCCCAGTACGGCGTCGAGCGGCCGGGGCTGCCCGGTGACTGGCCGTCCTCGTACGACGACGCCTCCCAGCCGTACACCCCGGCCTGGCAGGAGACGGTCACCTCCGTCCCCGCCGAGCAGGCGGCCCGGATCGCCCGGGAGTTCGCCCGCAACGCGGAGCGCACGAACGGCCGTTCCATGATCGCGCTGGGGGCCGGCACCAACCACTGGTTCCACTCCGACACCATCTACCGGGCGTTCCTGGCCCTGACCACCATGACCGGCTGCCAGGGCGTCAACGGCGGCGGCTGGGCACACTACGTCGGCCAGGAGAAGGTCCGTCCGCTCACCGGTTTCCAGCACCTCGCGTTCGCCTTCGACTGGCAGCGGCCGACCCGGCACATGACGGGCACGTCCTACTGGTATCTCAACTCCGACCAGTGGCGGTACGAGGCGTTCGGGGCGGACGAGCTCGCCTCCCCGCTGGGCAGGGGCAAACTCGAGGGCAAGGCCTTCGCCGACTGTCTGGCACAGGCCGTGCGCCTCGGCTGGACGCCGGGGCACCCCGGCTTCAACCGCAACCCCCTCGACCTGGCGGACGAGGCGGCGGCGCGGGGCCGCCCGGTCGCCGAGCACATCGTGGACGAACTGAAGTCGGGACGGCTGCGGTTCGCCACCGAGGACCCGGACGCACCCGAGAACTTCCCCCGCGTGCTGACGGTGTGGCGGGCCAACCTGCTGGGATCCTCCGGCAAGGGCAACGAGTACTTCCTGCGGCACCTGCTGGGCACCGACGCGTCCGTCCGCTCCGAGGAGACCCCGCCGGAGGGTCGCCCCAAGGAGGTGGTCTGGCACGACGAGGCGCCCGAGGGCAAGCTCGACCTGCTGGTCACCATGGACTTCCGGATGACCTCCACCGGTCTGCTCTCCGACGTCGTTCTGCCGGCCGCGACCTGGTACGAGAAGGACGACCTGTCCAGCACGGACATGCACCCCTTCGTGCACGCCTTCACGCCGGCCATCGCCCCGCCCTGGCAGGCGCGCACCGACTACGACACCTTCCTCACCATCGCCGACAGGTTCAGCGAGCTGGCCGCCCGGCACCTGGGCAGACGGACCGACGTCCTGGCCGTGCCGTTGCTGCACGACACCCCCGACGAACTCGCCCAGCCCGGAGGGGTGGTGAAGGACTGGAAGACCGGCGAGTGCGAGCCGGTCCCCGGACGCACCATGCCCAGGCTGGTGGTCGTCGAGCGGGACTACGCGGCGACCGCGCAGAAGATGCGGGCCATCGGTCCGCTGCTCGACACCCTGGGCACCACCACCAAGGGCGTCACCGTCCACCCCGACCGGGAGATCGAGGACCTGCGCCACCGCTGCGGAACCGTCCGCGAGGGCGTGGCCGAGGGACGGCCGTCACTGGCCACCGCCTCCGACATGTGCGAGGCGATCCTGGCCCTGTCCGGGACCACCAACGGCCGGCTCGCCACCGAGGGCTTCCGCGAACTCGAACGGCAGACCGGCAGCAAGGGCCTGGTGGAACTCGCCTCCGAACGCGAGGCCGAACGGATCACCTTCGCCGACACCCGCACCCAGCCGCGCTCGGTGATGACCTCCTACGAGTGGTCGGGCTCGGAGACCGGGGGCCGCCGCTACTCCCCGTTCGTCATCAACACCGAGCACAAGAAGCCGTGGCACACCCTCACCGGACGCCAGCACTTCTTCGTCCAGCACGACTGGATGACCGAGCTCGGCGAGCAACTGCCCGTCTACCGGCCGCCGCTGAACACCCCCCGGCACTACGGCGACGAGCACCTGCGCGAGGAGGGACGCGCCGAGGTCACCGTCCGCTACCTGACGCCGCACTCGAAGTGGTCCATCCACTCGAACTACCAGGACAACAAGTACATGCTCGACCTGTCCCGCGGCGGCCCGGTCATCTGGATGTCCCTCGAGGACGCCGAGAAGATCGGCGTCAAGGACAACGAGTGGATCGAGGCGTACAACCGCAACGGTGTCGTCGCCTGCCGGGCCGTGGTCACCCACCGGATGCCCGAGGGAACCGTGTACATGTACCACGCCCAGGACCGCAACATCAACGTGCCGAAGACCGAGGTCAGCGGCAAGCGGGGCGGCATGCACAACTCGCTGACCCGGCTGCTGCTGAAGCCGACCCATCTGGCCGGTGGCTACGCCCAGTTCACCTACGCCTTCAACTACTACGGCCCGACCGGCAACCAGCGCGACGAGGTCACCGTCATCCGCCGCCGCAGCCAGCAAGTGGAGTACTGAGATGCCCCGTGGTGAAGCCCCTGTCGGACGAGTGATGGCCCAGATCGCGATGGTGATGAATCTCGACAAGTGCATCGGGTGCCACACCTGCTCGGTCACCTGCAAGCAGACCTGGACCAACCGCACCGGTGTCGAGTACGCCTGGTTCAACAACGTCGAGACCAAGCCCGGTGTCGGCTACCCCCGCCGCTACGAGGACCAGGAGCAGTGGAAGGGCGGCTGGATGCTCGACAAGCGCGGCCGGCTGGTGCTGCGCTCCGGAGGCCGGGTCAAGCGGCTGCTGTCGCTGTTCGCCAACCCCGACCTGCCCTCCATCGAGGACTACTACGAGCCGGTCACCTACGACTACGACAACCTCATCAGCGCCCCCGCCGGCCCCGACATGCCCGTGGCCCGGCCCCGCTCGGTGCTCACCGGCAAGCCCACCGAGATCACCTGGGGAGCCAACTGGGAGGACGGCCTCGGCGGCGCCCCGGAGAACGCCGGCGCCGACCCCAACCTCAGCGGTGAGTGGGCCGAGAAAGTCAAGTTCGAGTTCGAGCAGACCTTCCTCTTCCACCTCCCCCGGCTGTGCGAGCACTGCCTCAACCCGGCCTGCGTGTCGGCCTGTCCGTCCGGCGCGATGTACAAGCGGGTCGAGGACGGCATCGTCCTGGTCGACCAGGACAAGTGCCGCGGCTGGCGGATGTGCGTGACGGCGTGCCCGTACAAGAAGGTGTACGTCAACCACGCCACCGGCAAGGCCGAGAAGTGCACCTTCTGCTTCCCGCGCATCGAGGCCGGCCAGCCGACCGTCTGTTCCGAGACCTGCGTCGGCCGGCTGCGCTACCTCGGCCTGGTGCTGTACGACGCCGACCGGGTCGGTGAGGCGGCGGCCACCCCGGACGAGAAGGACCTGCTGGACGCCCAGCGCGGAGTCTTCCTCGACCCGTTCGACCCCGAGGTGATCGCGGCGGCCCGCGCGTCCGGCATGCCGGAGGACTGGCTGGAGGCGGCCCGCCGCTCCCCCGTCCACGCCCTGGTGTCGAAGTACAAGGTGGCGCTGCCGCTGCACCCGGAGTACCGCACCCTGCCGATGGTCTGGTACGTCCCGCCGCTCTCCCCCGTGCTCGACGCCGTCGACGCGGCCGGCGGCAACCAGGACGACCCGGACCATGTGTTCGCGGCCGTCACCCGGCTGCGCATCCCCCTGGAGTACCTGGCGGAGCTGTTCACCGCCGGGGACACCGACGTCGTCGGCGGGGTCCTGATGAAGCTCACCGCGCTGCGCTCGTACATGCGCGAGCGCACCCTCGGCGAGGAGGGCGACGAGGCGGCGCTGAAGGCCGTCGGGCTCACCGCGCGGGAGGCGGAGGACCTGCACCGGCTGCTCGCCGTCGCCAAGTACGAGGACCGTTACGTCGTGCCCGCCGCGCACAAGGAGGACGCGGCCGCGATCTCCGCCATGGAGGACCGGTGCCCGGTGGAGACCTCGGGCGAGGCGGAGTCCGGCGACGGCCGCCGCGTCATGCTCGGCATCCCCACCCTGCGCCGCCGCTCCGACGACGCCCCCGCCGGAGGCCGGCCGTGACCTCACTGCGCGCCCTGATCCGTCCCTCCTCCCGCCGCCGCCCCCCGGCACTGACACCCGAGGAGGCGGAGCAACGGGCCCTGCTGCTACGGCTGCTGTCCCTGCTGCTCCAGTACCCCGACGCCGAACTCGCCGCCGCCCGGCGGGTGCTCACCGCCACCGTCGAAGCGATGGAGCCGTCCCCCGCCGCCGGGCATCTCGCCGAGTTCACCGCCTGGTTCGCCGCCCAGGAGCCGGACGCGCTCCAGCAGCACTACGTCGAGACCTTCGACCTGCGCCGCCGGAGCAGCCTCTACCTCACCTACTACCTGCACGGCGACACCCGCCGCCGGGGCATGGCCCTGCTGACGCTGGCCCAGCGGTTCCGCGCCGCGGGCTGGGAGACCGACGGCGCCGAACTCCCCGACCACCTCCCCGTGGTCCTGGAGTTCGCCTCGCTCGCCGGTCCGGGCGGCGGCGAGGCCCCGCTGCGCCAGCACCGGCGCGGTCTGGAGCTGATCCACCACGCGCTGACCGCCGCGGAGTCGCCCTACCGGCACGTGCTGGCCGCACTGCTCACCCTGCTCCCGCCGCCCACCGAGGCCGATCTGAGGGCGGTGGCCGAGCTCGCCGCCCAGGGGCCGCCCAACGAGGACGTGGGTCTCGACCCGTACGGGTCGGGGGAGTTCGCGCCGCCGGACGCGTTCGTCCCGCCCGAGCAGGCCGAGCCCACGTTCATGCCTCCGGTGCCGGCGCCGCCCGGCCAGGCGCCGCCCACCCCTCCCCGCCGTCCCGAAGGTTCGCGATGAACGTCTCCGCAGCCGACCTGCTCCTGTGGGTCGCCGTCCCGTACGTCTGCCTCGCCGTGTTCGCCGTCGGGCACGTATGGCGTTACCGTCAGGACCAGTTCAGCTGGACCACGCGCACCAGCCAGCTCCTCGAACACCGCTGGCTGCGCTGGGGCAGCCCGCTGTTCCACCTCGGCGCGTTCATGGTGATCGGCGGGCACATCGTGGGACTCGCCGTGCCCGCGTCGTGGACCGGGGCCGTCGGCATCGATGAGCACACCTACCACAACGCCGCCGTGTGGGGCGGCTCCGTGGCGGGCATCGCCATGGTCGCCGGGCTCGGCATGCTGTCCGCCCGGCGGCTGCTGGCCCCGCGCATCCGCCGGACCACGGACCGCAGCGACAAGGTGCTCTTCCCGCTGCTCGCCGCGACCGTCCTGCTCGGTATCGTGGCCACCGCCGCGCACAACGTCCTGGGCGAGGGCTACGACTACCGCTCCACCATCTCCGTATGGTTCCGCGGCCTGTTCACCCTCACTCCGAAGCCCGAGGCGATCGCCGGTGCCCCGCTGCTGTTCCAGCTCCACGCGCTGACCGCCTGCCTGCTCTTCGCGGTCTGGCCGTTCACCCGCCTGGTGGCTCTGGGCGCTGGCCCTCGGCACCGCCGCGACCCGCACCA
>NZ_NEUB01000657.1 GCF_002910825.1 Streptomyces sp. SM1
ACGCGCTGCTGCGGGCCGCCGAGGCCTTCGACCGGGGCGAGGGCGGCGACCTGCACAGCCGCAAGGGGTTCCGGGCCGCCCGGCTGCGGACCGTCCTCGGCGCCCGCGGCCGCGAGTACGGCCTGCGGGTCGCCCTGAGTTTCGGCGTGAGCGCCGCCCTCGCCCAGGCGCTCCATCACGCCCGCTGGTACGGGCAGCACGAGCACTGGTACTGGCTGCCCGCCACCGCCGTCTTCCTCGTCAAACCGGACCTCGGGCCGCTCGCCTCCCGTGTGCTGTCCCGGGCCGCCGGAACCGTCCTCGGGGCGCTGCTGTTCGCCGGATTCGCGGCGGTGCTGCCCCGGCCGGCCGGGCTCGTCGCGCTCGTCGTGGTCAGCGGGGCGCTGCTTCCGGTGGCCGCCCGGCACTTCGCCGCGCAGACCGCCGTCGTCACCGTGCTCGTGCTCGCCCTGGTCATGGCCGGCGGCGAACCCCAGGCCTCGGTCGCCCGGATCGGTGAGACGCTGCTGGCCTGCGCCGTCGTCCTGGTCGTCGGTCATCTCCCGATGCCGGGACAGCGCGGCGCCGCCATCCGGGCCAGACTCGCCGAAGCGGGCGCCGCGGCGCAGGCGTACCTGGACCATGTGCTCGGCGCGTCCGGCGAGGGGGCGGCCCGCGACCGCGAGGCCCGCTGGGCGCTGCGCCGCGAGGCCTACCGCACCCTCGCCGAAGCCCGTACGGCCATCGCGCTCGCCTCCGCCGAACTGCCCGCGCTCGCCCGGCACGCGGACGGCACCGACGAGATCGCCGCCACCCTCGAACTGCTCGTCGACACCACCACCGCCTGCGCCGTCCACCTCGACGACACCGGTCGTGTCGACCCCCGGCAGCTGGCGCGACTCGCCGGACTGCGCGAAGAACTCGCCCGACGCCACGGCCCCGTACGACTCCACCTGCCGGACCTACGGCTCACCGGATGACCCCGGCGACCCTCGGCCCCCGGGCTCGGCCTCCGGGCTCGGCCTCCGGGCTCGGCCTCCGGGCTCGGCCTCCGGGCTCGGC
>NZ_NEUB01000658.1 GCF_002910825.1 Streptomyces sp. SM1
GGGCGGCACGGGTGGGCGCGACGGCACCCCGCAGGCGCCGGGCAGCGCGACTCACCCCCGGGCCGACCCCAACGCCGGACCACCCCGCAACCCCGTCCCCCGTCACCCCCACCTGCTCCCGCAGCGGCACCGGCACCGGCACCGGCACCCGAGCCAAAAGGCCTCACCTCACCCCCCGCTCCTCCACAACGGAGTTGTACGCGGCGACCAACGCCCGCCGAGCCGTCCGCTCCACCGGCCGCAAGGCCCCCGCCCGCGCCGACATCTCCGACGCACTCACCGCACCCCCGTGCCCCACACCCTCCGCCAGCGAAACCAGCACCCCCACCCGCTGCGCCAGCGCCAGCACCCGCACCGCCCGAGGCGGATACCCCGGCGCCAACACCTCCACCCCCCGCGAGACAGCCCCGGAGGCAGACGCGGAGGAGACCCCGGCACCCGACACCCGCGCCCGATACGCCTCGATCGCCGCCTCCGCCACCGGCCCCGACCCGGCCACATCCAGCCGCGTCAGCACCTCCGTCGCCTCCCGCAACGCCTCCGTCAGCTCCCGCTCCGCCTCCCCGAGCGAGGGCACATCGGCCGGCGGCGCCTCCCGCACCGGCAGGCAGTGCCAGACCACCTCGACATGCACGTCACCGTCGGGCCCGGCCTCGTACACCTCCGGCACCAGCCCCAGCGCGGCCCCGGAGCAGACCACCGCCTCCTCCGCCTCCAGCGCCCGCGCGTTGAACTCCGGCGGCCCGCTCAGCCCCAGCGGATGCCCCGGCGCGGGAAGCGCCACCCGCAGCCCGCCCACCCCGAGCGCCCGCAGCCGCCCCAGCGCCAGCGTGAGCCCCACGGGAGCGGACTCACCCGGCAGCCCCGTCACCCGGTGCACCGCGTCCTCCCCGACGATGGCGAGCACGGCGTCATCCGGCGAGACGAGTCCGGCCAGCAGGGCGTTCCCCCAAGCGGCAAGGCGTCCAGAGCGAGGTTCCGAGAGCATGCGTACACCCTAGACAGAGGCCAAGAACCGGACCGGAGGAATGTCCGGGTCGGCCGGTGGCGTAGATTTCATGATGGGCTGCGCCCACGGGTGCGGCGGACCGACCACAAGTCGTACGCGACAGCCGAGACCGGCCACACTGCAAGGGGAGACAACGCGCTCATGAGCGATGTTCTGGAGCTTCAGGACGTATCTGTGGTCCGTGAGGGCCGGGCTCTGGTGGACCAGGTCTCCTGGTCGGTCAAGGAGGGCGAGCGCTGGGTCATCCTGGGCCCCAACGGCGCCGGCAAGACCACCCTCCTGAACCTCGCGTCCAGCTACCTCTACCCCAGCACGGGTACCGCCACCATCCTCGGCGAGACCCTCGGCAAGCCCGGCACCGACGTCTTCGAGCTGCGCCCCCGCATCGGCATGGCCGGCATCGCCATGGCCGACAAGCTCCCCAAGAAGCAGACGGTCCTGCAGACCGTGCTCACCGCCGCCTACGGGATGACCGCCGGCTGGCAGGAGGAGTACGAGGAGATCGACGAGCAGCGCGCCCGCGCCTTCCTCGACCGCCTCGGCATGTCCGAATACCTGGACCGCAAGTTCGGCACCCTCTCCGAGGGCGAACGCAAGCGCACCCTCATCGCCCGCGCCCTGATGACCGACCCCGAGCTGCTGCTCCTCGACGAGCCCGCCGCCGGACTCGACCTCGGCGGCCGCGAGGACCTCGTACGCCGCCTCGGCAGGCTCGCCCGCGACCCGATCGCCCCCTCCATGATCATGGTCACGCACCACGTCGAGGAGATCGCCCCCGGATTCACCCACGTCCTGATGATCCGCCAGGGCAAGGTCATGGCAGCCGGTCCGCTGGAACTCGAACTCACCTCCCGCAACCTCTCCCTCTGCTTCGGCCTCCCGCTCGTCGTCGAGCAGGTCGGCGACCGCTGGACCGCCCAGGGCCTCCCGATGGCCTGAACCGGCACGAGAACCAAGACCCGGGGCCACAAGGTGCGTTCAAACTGATCGGCGCCCTGTCGGCGACCGGGTGCGCGGTCCTACCATGGCCGGGTGGACATCGACGCATGGCTGTGGTGGCTGATCGGCGCGACGGTACTCGGCATCGGGCTCGTGATCACCGCGATGCCCGAACTCGGCATGCTCGCGGTGGGCGCCGTCGCCGCGGCAGTGGTCTCCGGCATCTTCGGCGGCGGAGCCGTCGCCCAGGTCGCGGTCTTCGCCGTCGTCTCGACCGCGCTCATCGCCCTCGTACGCCCCATCGCCCGCAGACACCGCGTCCAACGGCCCGAACTGGCCACCGGGATCGACGCCCTGAAAGGCAGACAGGCCGTCGTACTGGAACGGGTCGACGGATCCGGCGGCCGGATCAAACTGGCCGGCGAGGTCTGGTCGGCACGCGCCCTCGAGACCGGCCGCGCCTATGAGGTCGGCCAGGAAGTGGACGTCGTGGACATCGAGGGAGCCACGGCCGTCATCATGTGACCCGCACGACACAACTGGGGCGAACAACCTCCCAGTTGCGCCGATGGTCTGTCAGACTCGACCAGCAAGATCTTCAACCGCGAGATCTTCCACAGGCAGCAGTCGCCGCAGGCGCCGAGGCTAAGAAGGGTTCGGGAAACCGACGATGGAACCGATCATCATCGTCCTGATCATCCTGGTGGTGTTGGTCTTCATCGCCCTGATCAAGACGATCCAAGTCATCCCACAGGCCAGCGCGGCCATCGTCGAGCGCTTCGGCCGCTACACGCGGACACTCAACGCGGGCCTCAACATCGTCGTCCCGTTCATCGACACCATCCGCAACCGCATCGACCTGCGCGAACAGGTCGTCCCGTTCCCGCCGCAGCCGGTCATCACCCAGGACAACCTGGTCGTCAACATCGACACCGTCATCTACTACCAGGTGACCGACGCGCGGGCCGCCACCTACGAGGTGGCCAGCTACATCCAGGCCATCGAGCAGCTCACCGTCACCACCCTGCGCAACATCATCGGCGGCATGGACCTCGAGCGGACCCTCACCTCCCGCGAGGAGATCAACGCGGCCCTGCGCGGGGTCCTCGACGAAGCCACCGGCAAGTGGGGCATCCGCGTCAACCGCGTCGAGCTCAAGGCCATCGAACCGCCCACCTCCATCCAGGACTCGATGGAGAAGCAGATGCGCGCCGACCGCGACAAGCGCGCCGCCATCCTTCAGGCCGAAGGTGTCCGGCAGTCCGAGATCCTGCGCGCCGAGGGCGAGAAGCAGTCCCAGATCCTGCGCGCCGAAGGCGAGGCCAAGGCGGCGGCCCTGCGCGCCGAGGGCGAGGCCCAGGCCGTCCGTACGGTCTTCGAGGCCATCCACGCCGGCGACCCGGACCAGAAGCTGCTCTCCTACCAGTACCTCCAGATGCTCCCGAAGATCGCCGAGGGCGACGCCAACAAGCTCTGGATCGTCCCCAGCGAAATCGGCGACGCCCTCAAGGGACTCTCCGGCGCGATGGGCAACTTCGGCGGCCTGGGCGGCAACGGCGGCACCTCGGCTCCCAGCGTCCCGGCGCAGGAACGCAGGGAGAAGCCCTCGATCGACTAGGGGCACCTTGGTGGCACAGGTTCCCCGCAGCCCCTCAGGGGCGCGGGGAACTGCGCGATCAACCACAACGCACCCACAGTCAGCCAACTCGCCCACGCACCCATGGCGCATCCCTCACGCGGCGTCCAGCGCCAGCCACTCCGGCAACGCCTCGAACTCCGCGGCGCCCAGCGCCAACAGCATCGCGTCAGCCGGCGTCGGCTCGAACGGCCTGCGCAGCAACGGCATACCGGCCTGCTCAGGCGTCCGGTTGGCCTTCCGGTGGTTGTCCTCCGCACACGACGCCACCGTGTTCAGCCACGTGTCCTGCCCGCCGCGCGACCTCGGTACCACGTGGTCCACCGTCGTGGCCCGCCGCCCGCAGTAGGCGCAGCGGTGCCGGTCCCGTACCAGAACGCCCCGCCTCGACCAGGGCGCTTGTCTTCGGAACGGCACCCTCACGTAGTGGCAGAGTCTGATCACCCGGGGCGCCGGTATGTCGACCGCGGCCCCACGCATCCGCAGTTCGGGGTGGGCCTGCTCGACGACGGCCTTGTCCTGGAGCACCAGAACGACGGCTCGGTTCAGCGTCACCGTCGACAACGGCTCGAAGCTCGCGTTCAGCACCAGCGTGTCCCGCATACCAGCCCACCTCCCGTGCGCACCGGCCCACCCCTCGGCGGACCGGGAACAACTCTGGCCGGGCACGCCGAGATGGACAACGCAATATCCGCTGCTCCCGCGGGAGGCGGCCCCGCGACCTCCGGCAACAAAAATGCCCACCCCTGATCAATTCCAAGACCAGGGGCGGGCAAACGTTCGGTGAACGCTCACGGCCGCTCGGACCGCTCAGGACTCCGCGGGCACCTCGTACTCACCGATCAGATGAGCGCGGGCGATCGTGTGGAACCGCAGGTTGAAGCCCACGACGGCAGGAGACACGTCCGAGTCCGGACCCAGCTTCTCCGTATCCACGGCGTACACCGTGAACACGTACCGGTGCGGCCCGTCCCCGGGCGGCGGCGCGGCACCACCGAAGTCCTTGCTGCCGTAGTCGTTGCGCACCTGTACGGCGCCCTCCGGCAGCCCTTCGAACGAGCCGCTGCCGGCACCGGCCGGCAGTTCGGTCACCGAGGCCGGGATGTCGAACACCACCCAGTGCCAGAACCCGCTGCCCGTCGGGGCGTCCGGGTCGTAGCAGGTCACGGCGAAGCTCTTGGCCTCCGGCGGGAAGCCCTCCCAGCGCAACTGCGGCGAGGTGTCGCCGGCCGACCGGACCTGAGCATCGCCGAGCGTGGCCCCCTCCTTCACATCCTCGCTCGTCACCGTGAACGACGGCACGGGCGGATGGAAGTCGTGGGGGAGCGGCCGCCGCTTGAGCTCGGTCACCTCGGTACCTCCTGATCGTCTGCGTTCGGTCGGAACCGAGCCTAGGACCCTAGAACCAGTTGCGCTTGCTGCCGACCTCCGACAGCCACTGGTTGAGGTACACCGTCCAGTCCGTGCCCTGGTAGTCGTTCAGCCCCACCTTGAAGGAACGGAAGGTGTCGCTGCCCTCGCCGAACAGACCCGGCTTCTTGTCCATCTCCAGCACGACGTCCATGGCCTGCTCGTCGGCCACGAAGCTCAGCTCGACCTGGTTCAGCCCCCGGTACTGCTGCGGCGGGAAGAACTCGATCTCCTGGTAGAACGGCAGCTTCTGCCGCGTACCACGGATGTGGCCGCGCTCCATGTCCGCGCTCTTGAAGCGGAAGCCCAGCTGGATGAACGCGTCCAGGATCGCCTTCTGCGCCGGCAGGGGGTGCACGCTGATCGGGTCCAGGTCACCGGAGTCCACGGCGCGCGCGATGGCCAGCTCGGTGGTCACACCGATGTTCATGCCGCGCAGCGACTGCCCGTCGATCATCGTGATCGGCGTCTCCCACGGGATCTCCAGGCCGAACTGCACGGCGTGCACGGCGCCCGCCTGGAGCTCGAAGGCACCGCCCAGCGACGACTTCGTGAACTCGATGTTCTGCTTGTACTCCTCGTCGCCGCTCTCCACCTCGACCTTGGCCTGCAGGCCGACCGACAGACCCTCGATCTGCTGGTTCACGGATCCTCCCTGGATCCGTACCTCGCCCTGGACGACCCCGCCCGGAACGACGTTGACCTCGTGCAGCTCCGTCTCGACCGAGGCCCCGCCGGCTCCCAGACTCGCCAGCAGCTTCTTGAACGCCATGTCTCTCCCCTTTGTCGTCCCGCATCGCTTCAGTGCAAGGACCGCTGATCCCTAACAACGCGATCCGGCCGTGGCCGGTTCCGTCGACCCCCACCCTGGCAAGTGCGGCGTCCGGTGGACACCCCGTGGCACCGGCCGTCTCCAGTACCCTCGGACGGCATGATCGCGACCCCCGACCGTACGCCCCTGCCCAGGAAGTTCCCCGACCGCCCCGCCCCGGACGGTCCGACCGCCCGCCGTCCCACCCAGGTGGAGTGCCGGCCCGGACAGGCGTACGTCCCCTCCGCCCACGGCACGTCGAGGCGGTCGGCATGAACGTCGGCGTCCTCTCCCGTTCGGCCGAGGAGGTCGCCCCCGAACTGCTGGGGAGCGTTCTGACCTGCAAGACCTCCGAGGGGACCGTGAGCCTCGCCATCACGGAGACCGAGGCGTACTCCGGTACGGCCGACCCGGCCTCCCATGCCTACCGAGGCCGGACACCCCGCAACGCCATCATGTTCGGACCCGCGGGGCACCTCTATGTCTACCGGTCCCACGGTCTCCACTGGTGCGCCAACGTCGTCACCGGGACGGACGGCATCGCCTCGGCCGTCCTCATCCGGGCGGGCAGGGTCATCGAGGGGGAGGAGCTGGCACGCGCACGGCGAGGGGAGAAGGTGGAGAGCCCGCGTCTTGCCCGGGGGCCGGGGAACTTCTGCCAGGCACTCGGCATCACGGGAGAGCACAACGGCGCGGACCTGCTGCGGGGTACGTCGGTCACGTTGTCCGAGGGCGAGCCGGTGCCCACCTCGCTCGTCCGGGTCGGCCCCCGGGTCGGCGTGAGCAAGGCCCATGACTGGCAGCACCGGTTCTTCCTCGCCGGTGATCCGACGGTCTCGGCGTACCGGCTGAGCCCGAGAGCCAAGCCGTCCGCCGGAACCTGAGCCGCAAGTTGACTCGACTTCGGAAGGTGCGTAAGGTAGTCCGAGCCGCTTGACCCGGGTACGGCGATCGTCTGCAGCCGGAAGCGGCCAACCCACTACCTACGATCACCCCTCAGCGGGGTCGAATGCGTCATGTCCGCATGCGTGAATTCGAAACCGCAGCGCCCGATTATGAATCGGACGGAGGAATCGGTTAACGTAGTGAATGTCGAAAGGCCGACAGGCGAAAGCCGCAGGCTCGACGGCAAACCCGCCGACTGGGAATCAGGTCCGAAAGGCTCTGGTAGAGTCGGAAACGCCGAAGGGAAGCCCGGAGGAAAGCCCGAGAGGGTGAGTACAAAGGAAGCGTCCGTTCCTTGAGAACTCAACAGCGTGCCAAAAGTCAACGCCAGATATGTTGATACCCCGTCCATCCGGTTTCGGATGGACGAGGTTCCTTTGAAGAAAACACAGCGAGGACGCTGTGAACCATCGGATCATTCCTCCGGTGGTTCCGCTCTCGTGATGTGTGCACCCGATTACGGGTAAACATTCACGGAGAGTTTGATCCTGGCTCAGGACGAACGCTGGCGGCGTGCTTAACACATGCAAGTCGAACGATGAACCACTTCGGTGGGGATTAGTGGCGAACGGGTGAGTAACACGTGGGCAATCTGCCCTGCACTCTGGGACAAGCCCTGGAAACGGGGTCTAATACCGGATACTGACCCTCACGGGCATCTGTGAGGGTCGAAAGCTCCGGCGGTGCAGGATGAGCCCGCGGCCTATCAGCTTGTTGGTGAGGTAATGGCTCACCAAGGCGACGACGGGTAGCCGGCCTGAGAGGGCGACCGGCCACACTGGGACTGAGACACGGCCCAGACTCCTACGGGAGGCAGCAGTGGGGAATATTGCACAATGGGCGAAAGCCTGATGCAGCGACGCCGCGTGAGGGATGACGGCCTTCGGGTTGTAAACCTCTTTCAGCAGGGAAGAAGCGAAAGTGACGGTACCTGCAGAAGAAGCGCCGGCTAACTACGTGCCAGCAGCCGCGGTAATACGTAGGGCGCGAGCGTTGTCCGGAATTATTGGGCGTAAAGAGCTCGTAGGCGGCTTGTCACGTCGGTTGTGAAAGCCCGGGGCTTAACCCCGGGTCTGCAGTCGATACGGGCAGGCTAGAGTTCGGTAGGGGAGATCGGAATTCCTGGTGTAGCGGTGAAATGCGCAGATATCAGGAGGAACACCGGTGGCGAAGGCGGATCTCTGGGCCGATACTGACGCTGAGGAGCGAAAGCGTGGGGAGCGAACAGGATTAGATACCCTGGTAGTCCACGCCGTAAACGGTGGGCACTAGGTGTGGGCGACATTCCACGTCGTCCGTGCCGCAGCTAACGCATTAAGTGCCCCGCCTGGGGAGTACGGCCGCAAGGCTAAAACTCAAAGGAATTGACGGGGGCCCGCACAAGCGGCGGAGCATGTGGCTTAATTCGACGCAACGCGAAGAACCTTACCAA
>NZ_NEUB01000659.1 GCF_002910825.1 Streptomyces sp. SM1
TGGACGGCGGCGTACGCCCTCGGCGGGACGCCGTGCTCCGAGGGGCTGCCCCACTCGGCCTGTCATGAGCCGGGAACGTGGACGTAGGCGTCGATCGCGGCTCGCCGGATGACGCGTGCCGGGGCCGCCCCGAAGCCGCTCCCACCAGAGCCTCACCTCGCCGCCTCCATCGGTCGTGGGCGTCGGCGGGGACGGACGGTGGAGGGCCGTTACCGGTCGGGGTGACCGGGCACCGTGCCGCTCGCCGGCCGGCCTGGACGGAGGTGTCACGTCCGGCGGGACGCGTTCCGGCGGTGACGCCCTCGTCCGCCCGGGGCGCTCGACACGGTGTCGGGCGACCCGGGCGGCGCGAGTGCCCCGGGTGTCCGCAGGGTCAGTGCCGGCTCACCGGTGGACGGGGCGGTAGGAGTCGTTGACGTCCACCGGGGCGGCGCCCGCGAGGACGCCGCCGCCGGGAATGTGGATCGTGCCGCGCACGGCGACGGCGGCGGTGCCGTGGCGGGGCACCGGCATGGGCGCCAGCCGCTGCCACCGGTCGCGCCCGGTGTCGTACGCCTCGGTCTCGTCGGAGACCGTGTTCGGGTTGTCGCCGTCGTGCCGGCCCTCACCGCCGAAGGTGTAGATCTTCCTCCCCACGGCCGCGGCGGCGATGCCGCCCCGGGCGGTGGGCATCGGTGCCCGCTCGGACCAGCGGCGGGCGCGCGGGTCGAGCGCGTAGACCGTGTGCCGTACGTTCACCTGCCCCCGGTCCCGGCCGCCGAGGACGTAGAACGTCCCGCCGACGACGGCTCCGCCCACATGGTCGCGGGCCTGCGGCAGGCTGGGCAGGCTCTCCCAGCGGCCGGTCACGACGTCGTACGCGGACACGGTGTCCACCGTGTCCTGAAGGCCGCCCGCGCCCGGCACGAGGACGCGCATCCCGCCGGCGAGGAGGATCTTCGTCCCGTACACGCCCATCGCGGCGCTCCCCCGCTCGATCCCCGCGGGCACGGGGGGAAGCCGGTGCCACCGGCCGGCGCGCGGCGCGTAGACGAAGCTGTCGCGCAGGGCCTGCCACGCGGATCCGCCGGACAGCCCGCCGAGGACGTAGATCCGGCCGTGGACCACCGCCACGTTGGGGTGGTTCATCGCGACGGGCAGCGGTGCCGTGACCGACCAGGTGTCGCGGCGCGTGTCGTGGACGTCCACCCGTCCGGTCGTGGTGACGCCGCCGGACGGGTCGGGGACGATGCCGCCGATGAGGTAGACGTTGTCGCCGACCGCGGCGACGCTGTGCTCCTGCCGGGGGCCGCTCGCGATCGGCGCGAGCTTCCGCCAGCCCCCGCTGTAGGGCCCCTCCGCCACGGGGGGTGTCTCCCCGGGTGTGGGTGGGTGGTCCGGGTGGGCATGGGCCTCGACGGCCGGGGACACCGCCAGCGCCGCTCCGAGGAGGAGGACTGTCCGCCGCTGCATGAGCAACTCCCTGTCACAGAGCCTGAGGTCGGCCGGAAGCCGGTGGCTTCGGTCCGTTCAGTGTTTCTGTGCGTGGCGGAGGCAACCAGGGGATGCCGTCCCGTGGGTGGGGGTCCCCCACCCGGCCGAGGGCGTGTCGGTGTCAGGGTGCGGAGTCGACGACGTCCTGGGTTCCGAGGACCGCGAGCAGTTCGAGCCGCTCGGCGCTGTCGGTGCCCACGGCGGGGGTGAACCAGAGGAGGCGCTGCCTGCCGTCCTCGCTGAACAGGTTGAGGCAGTTGACTTCCAGGACACCGAGCGCGGGGTGCCGGATGCGTTTGCGGTCGTCGCGCCGGAAGGCCACGTCATGGTCGGCCCACAGCGCGGCGAACTCGGGCGAGGTGTCGAGCAGCGAACGGATCATGGACGTGACCTCGACGTCCCTGGCGTCCCGCCGGGCGGCGGCCGCCCGCAGATCGGCGACGAACGCACGGGACTGGACCGCGTGGTCGGCCTCCGGGTACAGGCGCCGGGCGTCGGCCTCCGTGAACCAGCGGTGGACGAAGCCGGCCCGGGGTCCTCGGAAGCGGGAGTGGTCTCCCAGAAGGGCCACCGCGAGAGGGTTCTGCACCAGCGTGACGTGCAGATCGGTGATGACCTGCGCGGGTGTCGAGGGCATCCGCTGGAGCAGGTCGAGCATGCCGGGGTGGACGTGGGAGGCCGCGCTGCCGGGGGCGGGCACCGGGCGGTCCGCCAGACGGTAGAGGTAGTCCCGCTCGTCGGCGGTCAGGCGCAGGGCCCGCGCCAGAGCGGCGATCATCTGCTCCGACGGCTGGGACCCGGCGCCGCGCTCGAGCTCGTTGTAGTAGTCGACGGACGCCCCGGCGAGCTGGGCGACCTCGTCCCGGCGCAGCCCGGGCACCCGGCGCCGGGGCCCGGGCGGGAGGCCCACGTCGGCCGGTCGGATACGGTCACGCCGCGACCGCAGGAACGCTCCCAGCTCGGTGTACTTCGCAGAACCCATGTCCGCCATTCTCCGCCCGGCCGGGACACCGACCCAGGGGATGACATCACCTGGCTCCGCCGGCCGGAACCGCGCATCGTGGAGGACATGACTTCGAACAGCTCGGTGTACTTCGCAGAACCCATGTCCGCCATTCTCCGCCCGGCCGGGACACCGACCCAGGGGATGACATCACCTGGCTCCGCCGGCCGGAACCGCGCATCGTGGAGGACATGACTTCGAACGACTTCCCTTCCACGCCGGCACCCCCGCGGGTCGCCGTCGTCACCGGCGGATCACGCGGTATCGGCCGCGCGGTCTCGCTCGAGCTGGCCCGGGACGGTCTGGCCGTCGTGGTGAACTACGCCAGGGACGCGGCCTCGGCCGGGGAGACGGCCGAGACGATCACCGCCGCGGGCGGACGGGCGATCGCCGTACGGGCGGACGTGGCGGACGAGCAGGCGGTCGCCGCGCTGTTCGACCGGGCGGAGCGGGATTTCGGCGGCGTGGACGTCGTCGTGAACTGCGCCGGCCGTCTCGCCCTGTCGCCCATCGCCGACCTGGATCTGGCGGTGCTCGACGCGATGCACCGCACCAACATCCGCGGTGCCTTCGTGGTGGCCCAGCAGGCCGCTCGGCGGCTGCGTGCGGGCGGCTCCTTCCTGGGTGTGTCGACCTCCGTGGTCGGTGCGCAGTTCCCCGCGTACGGCGCGTACGCGGCGAGCAAGAGCGCCGTCGAGTCGATCACGCTGATCCTCGCCCGCGAACTGCGCGGCCGGGACGTCACGGTGAACACCATCGCGCCCGGGCCGACAGCCACGGACCTGTTCCTCGAGGGCAAGACGCCCGAGGAGATCGACCGGCTCGCGAAGACCCCGCCGCTGGAGCGGCTGGGCACCCCGGAGGACATCGCCCGGGTCGCCGCCTTCCTCACCGGCCCGGCGGGGCACTGGGTGAACGGGCAGGTCCTGCGGGCCAACGGCGGCATGGTCTGAGCACCCGACCGCACATCGCGCCGCTCCGCGACGTCCCTCCGCATCCTGAGACAGAGCTTCCGAAGGAGAACAGTCATGCCGTTCGCCCACTTCAAGGTGCCCGCGGGCACCGTCACCCCCGAGGACAAGAAGAAGATCGTCGAGCGCACCACCGATCTGTATGCGGAGATCTACGGTGAGCGGGCCCGTGCCACCACCGTCGTACTCGTCGACGAGGTGGCCGACGGGGGCTGGGGTGTGGCCGGCAGCGTCCTCACCGCGGCCCTGCTCAACGGCGACGGCGGCACCGACGCCTGACCGCCGGCGCCGGTGGGGCGCGGGGGTCCGCCCCCGCGCCCCACCGGAACGTCAGGCCGCGCGCCGTCCGCGGTCGCGGTGACCGCGGATGATGTCCGCGTACCGGTGGCCGGAGCCCTTGATGGTGCGGGTCTGGGTGTCGTAGTCGACGTGGACGAGGCCGAAGCGCTTGCCGTAGCCGTAGGCCCACTCGAAGTTGTCCAGCAGCGACCAGGCGAAGTAGCCGGCCAGCGGTGCGCCCTTGCGTGCGGCCGAGGTGCAGGCGGCCAGGTGCCGGGCGAGGTAGTCCTGGCGTTCCGGGTCGTCGACGGTGCCGTCGGGGCGGACGGCGTCGGGGAAGGCCGAGCCGTTCTCGGTGACGTAGAGCTTGCGGGCGCCGTAGTCGTCGGTGAGGCGCAGCAGCAGGGTTTCGATGCCGCCCGCGTCGATCTCCCAGTCCATGCCGGTACGCGGCACGCCGTCCCGGCGGACGAAGGCGGCGCGGGGGGCGGGTCCGTCCGGGTCGGCGGCGACCACCTGCGGGAAGTAGTAGTTCAGGCCGAGCCAGTCGAGTGGGGCCGCGATGGTCTCCAGGTCGCCCTGCCGCTCCGGGAGTTCGACGCCGTAGACCTCGCGCATGTCCTCCGGGAAGCCGCGGCCGTGGACCGGGTCGAGCCACCAGCGGTTGGTGTGGCCGTCCATGCGCACGGCGGCCGCGCGGTCCTCGGGGCTGTCGCTCGCGGCGTGGATCGTGGAGAGGTTGTTGACGATGCCGACCCGGGCGTCCGGGGCGGCGGCGCGGATGGCACGGGTGGCCAGGCCGTGGCCCAGCAGGAGGTGGTAGGAGGCGCGGACGGCCGCGGTCAGGTCCGTCAGGCCCGGCGCCATCTTGCCTTCGAGGTGGCCGATCCAGGCGGAGCACAGGGGCTCGTTGAGGGTCGCCCAGTGGTGTACGCGGTCGCCGAGGCGTTCGGCGACGGCGGAGGCGTACGCGGCGAAGTGTTCGGCGGTGTCGCGTTCGGGCCAGCCGCCGCGGTCCTGGAGGGTCTGCGGCAGGTCCCAGTGGTAGAGGGTGACCGACGGGGTGACACCGGCCTCGAGCAGGCCGTCGACCAGCCGGTCGTAGAAGGCCAGGCCCTTGTCGTTCACCGGGCCGTCGCCGCCCGGTACGACGCGCGGCCAGGCGAGGGAGAGACGGTAGGCGTTGGTGCCGAGGCGGCGCATCAGGCCGATGTCCTCGCGCCAGCGGTGGTAGTGGTCGCAGGCGGTGTCGCCGTGGTCGCCGTTGTCGGTGGTGCCGGGGGTGTGCGAGAAGGTGTCCCAGATCGACGGGGAACGGCCGTCCTCCGCCACGGCCCCCTCGATCTGGTACGCCGAGGTGGCCGTGCCCCACAGGAAGTCGTCGGGGAGGGCGGCGTAGTCGATGGTCACGGAAGTCCTTTCGGGATCGGGAGAGCCGGTCACTTGACGGCTCCCGCCGTCAGGCCGGCGACGAGGTACCGCTGGAGGAGCAGGAACCCGGCGACCACGGGGACGCTCACCACCAGGGAGGCGGCCATGATCTGGTTCCAGTACACGTCGTTGAGGGTGGAGTAGCCCTGGAGGCCGACCGCCAGGGTGCGGGTGGTGTCGTTGGTCATCACGGACGCGAAGAGGACTTCGCCCCAGGCGGTCATGAAGGCGTAGACGGCGACCGCGACGATGCCGGGCACGGCCGCCGGGACGACGACGCGGAAGAGCGCGCCGAGCGGTCCGCAGCCGTCCACCAGCGCCGCCTCGTCGAGGTCGCGCGGGACGGAGTCGAAGTAGCCGATCAGCATCCAGACGGAGAACGGCAGCGAGAAGGTGAGGTACGTCAGGATCAGCCCGCCGCGGGAGCCGAACAGGGCGATGCCGGTGGCGTTGCCGATGTTGACGTAGATGAGGAACAGCGGGAGGAGGAAGAGGATGCCGGGGAACATCTGCGTCGACAGGACGGTCACCGTGAAGACGCGCTTGCCCCGGAAGTCGTAGCGGCTGACGGCGTACGCGGCGAACACCGCGATGACGACCGAGCAGACGGTCGCGGCGCCCGCCACGACGAGCGAGTTCACGAAGTAGCGGCCCAGCGGGACCGTGGACCAGATGTCGATGTACGGGCGGATCGTCAGCTCGGTCGGCAGCCAGCGGAACGTGCCGGTGACGTCGGCGAGCGGCTTCAGCGAGCTGGAGATCATGACGTACACCGGGATCATGACGAAGCCGGTGAGCAGGGTCAGGAAGATCCGCCGGTACCGGAGGAAGGAGCGGGACGGGGCCATCGGGGACCGGGGCAGGGTGCTCATGGGGCGGTCCTCCGCCGGCGCGAGGTGAGTACGAGGTAGACGCCCGTGACGACGAGCAGGAAGAGCAGGAGCAGGACCGACATCGCGGATCCGGTGCCGAAGTCCCAGGTGACGAAGGACGCCTGGTAGATGTGGACCGAGATGAGGTCCGCGGCCTCGGGGGCGGTCTTGCCGAAGAGGACGTACGGCGTGTTGAAGTCGTTGAACGTCCACAGGAACAGGACCAGGACCAGGACCTGGTTGACGGGGCGGAGCGAGGGCAGGGTGATGCGGCGGATCTGCTGGATCATTCCGGCGCCGTCGAGGGCGGCGGCCTCGTACAGCTCACGCGGGATGTTCTGCAGGCCGGCCGTCACGATGAGGAAGGCGAACGGCCAGCCCTTCCACACCGACACCGTCAGCAGGGCGACGAAGCTGTTGTCGCCGATGAGCCAGAAGGGCGGTTTGCCGGTGATGCCGAGCTGGTCGTGCAGGACGTGGTTCACCAGGCCGTTGTCGTGCTGGAACATGAACACCCAGGTGATGACGGCCGCGTAGACCGGCAGGGCGTACGGCACCAGGAACAGGGCGCGCAGCAGGCCGCGCCCGCGGAAGGTGTCCTGCATGAAGACGGCCGCCGCCGTGCCGGTCAGCCAGCACAGGCCGACGGACAGCAGGGTGAAGGCGATGGTGACGAGGAACGAGTGGAGCAGGGCCTCGCCGACGGGGGCGTCGAAGTCCACCGACACCGAGTAGTTGTCGAGGCCGGCCCAGGGGGCGGTGCCCCAGTCCCGGATGTAGAACTGGGTGAGTTCCTTGAAGCTCATCACGATGCCGATGACCATCGGCACCAGGTGGACGAGGAGTTCGAAGAGCAGGGCGGGCAGGAGCAGCAGGTAGGGCAGTCCGATGCGGCGGCTCCGACCGGTACGGCGGCGGGGGCCGCCCGCCGTACCGGGGGAGCTCTTGCGCACGGCGGCCTCCGCCGCGGGAGCGGTGGCGGTCATCGCGGGGTCGGGGCTCACTTCCTGGGCATCTGCTGCTGCGCCTTGGTGAGCGCGGCCTTCACCGAGCCGGTGGTCACCTCGCGTCCGGCGGCGGCGTCGGCGAACAGCTCCTTGACGGCCGTGCCGACGGCGGTCTCGAACTGCGACTCGTCGGGCACCTGCGGGAGGGCGACGGCACTCGTGGCGAGGGTGTCCTTCAGCACGGCGTCGGCCGGGGAGCCGAAGGCCGGGTCCTCCTGGGCGGCCTTGACCGGCGGGATGGAGCTGTACGCCGTGTTGAGGATCTTCTGTTCGGCGTCGCTGGTCATGAACTTCACGAACTCGGTGGCGCCGTCGAGGTTGTCGCTGTTCTTGAAGACGGCGAGGTTGATGCCGGCGACCATCGAGTTGACCTGCTTGCCGGTGCCGGGGGTGCCGGAGCGCACGGGCACCGGGGCGATGCCGTAGGCGTCCTCGCTCATGCCCTGGGACTCGAGGTTGGCGGAGGCGGACTGCCACAGCAGCATGCCGGTCTTCCCCTTGGCGAAGTCGCTCACCGACTGGTTCTGGGCGTACTCGGCGTTGCCCGGGGCGATGACCTTGTCCTTGGCCATGAGGTCGACGTACCGCTTGACCGCGGCGACCGCGGCGTCGCTCGTGAAGTCGGCCTTGCCGTCGGCCGTGAAGAAGTCGGCGCCGTGCTGCTCGGCGAAGACGAAGGCGTGGTGGATGTTCTCGGCGGGGTTCGAACCCTCCACGCCCATGCCCCACTTGCCGTCCTTGGACAGCTTCTTGCCGGCGGCGGCCAGCTCGTCCCAGGTGGCCGGCGGGCCGTCGATGCCGGCGTCCGCGAACATCTGCTTGTTGTAGTAGAGGGCGTACGCCATCGAGTACAGCGGGACGGCGGCCGGGTCCTGGCCGGCTGCTCCGGTGGAGCCGAGCGCGGAGTCGACGAAGCGGTCCTTGCCGCCGATCTTCTCGAACTGCTCCGCGTCCCAGGGCTGCAGGGCGCCGGTCGCCTGGAGCGACGCGGACCAGGTGTTGCCGATGTTCAGGACGTCCGGGCCCTGGCCGGAGGTGGTGGCGGTGAGGATCCGGTTGAGCAGGTCGGACCAGGGAACGACCTCCAACTTGACCTTGATGCCGGTCTGCTTCTCGAACTTGTCGAGCTCGGGGCGGAGGACCTTCTTGTCGATCTCGATGCCGGCGCCCTGGTTGGAGGCCCAGTAAGTGAGTTCCTCCGGCGAGTCGTTGGACCCGCCGCCGGTGCTGGAGCCGCCTCCGCAGGCCGAGGCGGTGAGGGCGAGAGACAGCATGACGGCGCCTGTGGCCGCGGCTCGGATTCTGCGCATGGCTCCTGGTGTCCCTTCCGGGAAGTGCGTACGGGAAGCATGCGGGCAGTGCCTGCGGCGGTCGCACAGGCAGCACCTCATGGCTTAATTTAGGACGTGAGTTAAACGGGGCCGGGGCGTCACGTCAAGGGTTTGGAACCAGTCACCCAACTCGTGCGGCACCCCTTGACTCATTCGTTCCATGGATGAACCATTCAGCGTCGAGAGAGCGCTCCCACCACCCCACGCCGTTCATTTTCTGAACAAGGAGAGCCGCCCCATGACGCCCGACTCCCCCTCCGACTCCCCGTCCAGCTCCCGGTCCGCCTCGGCCGCCTCGTCGTCCGCCGCATCGCCCTCCCCGTCCTCCTCCCCGACGTCCTCCTTCCGGCGGGGCCCCGGTCGGCGGGCCGTTCTCGGCGCCGCCGCCGTCGCTCCCGTGCTGGCCGGACTGCCCTCGGCCGCCTCCGCCGCGCCCGCCGCGGGACGCGGGAAGCCGCGCCGGCTGAAGGGCGGCGGCGATCTCGGCCCCGACGTGATCGTCTTCGCCCCGTCCACACCCGGCATCCAGGCCACGCTCGACGAGGTGTTCGCCCGTCAGGAGTCGGCGCAGTTCGGCACCGGCCGCTGCCAACTGCTGTTCAAGCCGGGCACGTACCACGGGCTCAACGCCCAGCTCGGCTTCTACACCTCGATCTCCGGGCTGGGCCTCTCCCCCGACGACACCACCATCAACGGTGACGTGACGGTCGACGCCGGCTGGTTCGACGGCAACGCCACGCAGAACTTCTGGCGTTCGGCGGAGAACCTGGCGCTCGTCCCGGTCAACGGCACCAACCGGTGGGCGGTCGCCCAGGCCGCGCCGTTCCGCCGGATGCACGTACGCGGCGGGCTCAACCTGGCCCCGTCCGGCTACGGCTGGGCGAGCGGCGGCTACATCGCCGACAGCCGCGTCGACGGCACGGTCGGGCCGTACTCGCAGCAGCAGTGGTACACCCGGGACAGCTCGGTCGGCGGCTGGACCAACGCCGTGTGGAACATGGTGTTCTCCGGTGTCGAGGGCGCGCCCGCGCAGAGCTTCCCGGAACCGCCGTACACCACGCTGCAGACGACACCGCTCTCCCGCGAGAAGCCCTTCCTGTACCTCGACGGTGACCGGTACCGGGTCTTCCTGCCCGCGCTGCGGACCGACGCGCGCGGTGTCACCTGGGGCAACGGCACCCCGCGCGGCACCTCCCTGCCGCTGGACCGCTTCTACGTCGCGAGGCCCGGCGACTCGGCGGCCACGCTCAACCAGGCACTCGCCCAGGGCCTCAACCTGCTGTTCACTCCGGGCATCTACCGGGTCGACCAGACCGTACGGGTGAACCGCCCGGGCACGGTCGTCCTGGGCCTCGGCTACGCCACCCTGATCCCCGACAACGGCGTCACCGCCCTGAAGGTCGCCGACGTCGACGGCGTACGGCTGGCCGGCTTCCTGATCGACGCCGGGCCGGTCAACTCCCCCACCCTGCTGGAGATCGGCCCGGACGGCGCCTCCCGGAGCCACTCCGCGAACCCCATCACCGTGCAGGACGTCTTCATCCGGATCGGCGGTGCGGGGCCGGGCAGGGCGACCACCAGCATGGTGGTCAACGCCCGGCACACCATCATCGACCACACCTGGGTCTGGCGTGCCGACCACGGTGACGGCGTCGGCTGGGAGACCAACCGCTGCGACTACGGTGTGGTCGTCAACGGTCATGACGTCCTCGCCACCGGTCTGTTCGTCGAGCACTTCAACAAGTACGACGTGCAGTGGAACGGCGAACGCGGCCGCACGATCTTCTTCCAGAACGAGAAGGCGTACGACGCACCCGACCAGGCCGCCATCCAGAACGGCTCGACGAAGGGCTACGCGGCGTACAAGGTCGGCGACCGGGTCACCGCCCACGAGGGCTGGGGCATGGGCAGTTACTGCTACTACAACGTGAACCCGAGCATCGTCCAGCACCACGGCTTCGCCGCCCCGGACCGGCCGGGTGTGCGCTTCCACGATCTGCTCGTGGTCTCGCTGAGCGGGCACGGGCAGTACGAGTGCGTCATCAACGACACCGGGGCTCCGACCTCGGGCAGCGACACCGTGCCGTCCAAGGTGGTGTCGTACCCCTGATCCCGGCGCCGGGGCACGTCCATGACCGACGCCGACGGTCTGGTGTGCCCGTACGGCGGCGGTGGCAGCCCCTCCCGGCTGAGTTGCGGGAGGGGCCGCCGTTCGGCGGTCGCCGTTCAGCGGCTGCCGCTCATGGCCGCCGTTGACGGCCGCCGCTCATGGCCGCCGTTCACGCCTTACCGCACGGGCGCGGCGGCCGGTGCGGGGGCGTGGCCGGTGGGCCGGGTGGTGAAGGTGCCGCGGCCCTGGGTGCGGCTGCGCAACCGGGTCGCGTAACCGAAGAGTTCGGCCAGCGGCACCGTCGCGGTGACGACCGTCGCGCCCGCCCGGGTGACCGAACCGGACACCCGGCCGCGGCGCGCCGCCAGATCACCGAGCACCCCGCCCACCGCGTCCTCGGGCACGGTCACCGTGACCTCGGCCACCGGTTCCAGCAGGACCATCGCGCAGGCCCGCAGGGCGTCCCGCAGTCCGGACCGGCCGGCCGTACGGAATGCGGTGTCCGAGGAGTCCTTCACATGGGTCGACCCGTCGGTGAGCGTGACCCGCAGACCGGTCACCGGATGCCCGCCCAGCGGCCCCTCGGCGAGCGCGTCCCGGCAGCCGGCCTCGACGGCACGGACGTACTCCTGCGGCACGCGTCCGCCGACGACCGCCGAGCGGAACTCGAACCCGGACTCCGGCGAGTCCAGTGGTTCGACGTCGAGGACGACATGGGCGAACTGGCCCGCCCCGCCGTCCTGTTTGACGTGCCGGAACACGAACCCGGCCACACCGCGACCGACGGTCTCCCGGTAACTCACCCGGGGCCGACCGGCGTTGGCGGCCAGTCCGTGGTCACTGCGGAGCTTCTCCACCGCGACCTCCAGATGCAGCTCACCCATGCCGGACAGCACCGTCTGACCGGTCTCCGGGTCGGTGCGCACCACCAGCGAGGGGTCCTCCTCGGCGAGTCCCGCCAGCGCCGACGCCAGGCGTCCGGTGTCCGTGCCCTTCAGTGCCTCGACGGCCACGGAGACGACGGATTCGGCCACACCCGGAGGTTCGAGGAGCAGCGGGGCGTCGGGCGCGCACAGGGTGGAGCCGGCGCGGGTGGACTTCAGTCCGACCACGGCGACGATGTCGCCGGCGGTCGCACGGTCCAGCCGCTCGTGCCGGTCGGCCCGGACGCGCAGGATGCGTCCGACGCGCTCGGTGCGGCGTGCGGTGGCGTCCCACACGGTGTCTCCCTTCTCGATCGTGCCCGCGTAGACGCGCAGGTAGGTCAGCCGCCCGGTGGCCCTCGCGTTCACCTTGAACGCGAGGGCGGCCAGCGGTGCCGCCGGATCGGCGGCCCGCAGCCGGTCGGTGCCGTCGTCGTGCGTACCGCGCACCGGCAGCACGTCGAGCGGCGACGGCAGATAGGCGAGTACGGCGTCGAGCAGAGGTTCGATGCCGCGGTTGCGGTAGGCGGACCCGCACAGGACGACGACGGCGTCACCGCTGCGGGTCAGCTCCCGCAGGGCGGCCATGAGCGTGCCGGTACCGACCGTTCCCGTGCCGCAGAACTCCTCCAGCGCACCCGGATGCAGCTCGGCGACGGCCTCCTCCAGCAGCCGGCGCCTCCGGTGCGCCTCCTCACGCAGTTCCTCCGGCACCGGTGCCGCGTCGCGTGCCTCACCCTCGTCGTTCCAGGTCAGGGCCCGCATGCCGAGCAGGTCGACGACACCGTCGAAGGTGCCCTCCGTGCCGATCGGCAGGTGCACCGCCAGGGGTACGGGGTACAGCCGCTCCCGTATGGAGGCGACCGCGGCGTCCAGCTCGGCGCCGGCCCGGTCCATCTTGTTGACGAACGCGATGCGCGGCACCCCGTGCCGGTCCGCCTGCCGCCACACCGACTCGCTCTGCGGCTCCACACCGGCGACCGCGTCAAACACGGCGACCGCGCCGTCGAGGACGCGCAGGGAGCGCTCCACCTCGTCGGCGAAGTCGACGTGGCCCGGGGTGTCGATGAGGTTGATCCGGTGACCGTCCCAGGCGCAGCTGACGGCGGCGGCGAAGGCCCCTGCGGGTGGACAGGGCCAGGGCGGGGTCCTTGAGGGACGGGGGTGGGGCCGGTTCGCCCGGCGTCACCAGGGCGACCGAACCGAAGCGTTTGACCCCGCCCTCGCGGACGACCACGGCCGCGTCCCGGGCAAGGTCCGTCAGGAACACGCTCGCGATTCCCCTCAGGTCGAGGACCATCGCCGGGACGGCCGTCACCCCCTGGCTCCGCAGCAGCTTCCTGACCCCGGCCTCGAACCGGTGGGCGCCGGCCACAGCACTCGGCCTGCGCGACCCGCGGCGCTGACGAGAGGACACGACGACACCCTCGGCGTCGTACACCACACCGGTCAGACCCTGAAACGTCGGGCTGTGGTCGTACCACTGGCTCCCCACCTCGAGCTCGACGTTCCGGTCGATCGCCGAGAGAAGATCCCGCGGAACCAGCTTCCTCCGGGACTCCTCAGCCGCCGCGCTGCCCGCGCCGTCGATGATCCCCGTCAGCACCGTCCGCGTCACCGACGCGGCGGCCCACGCGGCCGGCCGGGAGACGTGCATCGGGGTCACGTCCCTGAACACCACCTTGACGAGAGGAGGCTTGAACGGCGGGACATCCATGACCGAGGTGATCTCGGACCCTCTGCGCTCAGGGCGTGCGGGCTGTGCGGTCATCGGAAAAAGGCTCCCTGCTGTCGGAGTTGTCGAAGGTCCACACTTCGCCACGCAGACCCGCTCTCTCCCTCATCCTCCATCGAAGCGGCACCCGGTCAAGGTCATGACGGACACCTCCCGACCGGCCGCCCGATCCGGTGCGGGAGCTCCAAGGTCCTGACTGATCCGCAGAGTTGAGCCCGGTGCAGCAGGTGAGCGGGATGTCCGTCACGGGCGCGCGCCGTGGGTGACCCGGCGCCCTATGAGTGGCCCGCGCGGGGGCCGACGGTGTCCGGCACCCCACCCGTCCCACAGCAGCGCCGGAGACGCTCCCCTGCTGCACCCCGTCGTCCAAGCCGTCCAGCCCCGTCGGCCTGCGACTGTCCAGGACGAGAAGAGACTCGACGGACTCCGCGGATTCGGGCGGCGATGTAACCCGAAAGCCTTACCCCGTGCGAATTCGGGTCCCCCGCGCAGCGGTCCTGCATACCGTGGATCCGCCGCCCCAACACCCCTCCTCAAAGGGAAGCGGTGGCGACACGCAGGACACGGGACACGGAGGATGTACGGGATGACACAGGCAGCCGCAGGCAGCGAGCTGGACGAGCGGGTGCCGGGGCGCCGGTGGACGGTGCGTCTGGACCCCGTCGGCCGGGGCAGCGCGGAGGTGCGCGTCTCGTGCGACCGGCCCGCCTGTGCCGAACAGCGTCTGCCCTCCGCCGCGGCAGGCCGTGCCGCCGCGGTCGCCCACCTCAAGGCCCACCTGCGCGCCACCCCCGCCCCCA
>NZ_NEUB01000660.1 GCF_002910825.1 Streptomyces sp. SM1
CGGCGCCCGCACCTCCTTCGACGACGTGCCCGCCGGTCTGCGGGAGGCCCGGCACGTGGCCGACGCCGTCGCGGACTCGGCCGCCGCCCTGGACCTGCCGCCCGTGGTCCGCCTCCGCGACGTCCATCTGCGCGGGCTGGTCCGGCTGTTGCGGGACGACCCCCAGGTGCAGTCCTTCGCGGAACGGGAGCTGGACGGCCTGCTGTGCGACCCGGACGAGGACCTGCTGTCCGTGCTGCGCACCTACCTCGCCACCGGACGCAACAAGTCCCGCACCGCGCAGCTCCACCACGTCTCCCGGCCCGCGCTCTACCGCCGGCTGGAGGCGATACAGGCCCGCCTGGGCGTGGACCTCGACGACTTCGAACAGGCCGCCTCGGTGCACATCGCACTCCTCGCGCACGACGCGCAACAGCACTGAAACAAGCGAACCACCTGCGACAACGGCGGTGACACATGGGCCCATCGACGCATGACACGCTGACACGCCGTACCCCCGCAGTCGTGACACGGTGCAACTCAGAGCGGGCTCCGTCCCTCCCTAGGCTCGCCGCACACCGAGCGACCGGAGGTCCCGATGAGCCGAGTGATCCGCGCCGCCGTCTTCCAGACCGCCTGGACCGGCGACAAGGAGTCGATGATCCAGGTCCACGAGCGGGCCGCCCGCGACGCCGCCGCCCAGGGCGCCCAAGTGCTCTGCTTCCAGGAGCTGTTCTACGGACCATACTTCTGCCAGGTGCAGGACCCCGCCTTCTACGCGTACGCCGAACGCGTGCCCGACGGTCCGATCGTCCAGCGCTTCCGGTCCCTCGCCCGGGAGCTGGGCCTCGTCCTGGTGCTGCCGATGTACGAGGAGGAGCAGCCCGGAGTCCTCTACAACACGGCCTCCGTGATCGACGCCGACGGCTCCTACCTCGGCAAGTACCGCAAGACCCACATCCCCCAAGTGAAGGGATTCTGGGAGAAGTTCTACTTCCGTCCGGGCAACAGCGGCTGGCCCGTCTTCGACACCGCCGTCGGCAGGGTCGGCGTCTACATCTGCTACGACCGGCACTTCCCCGAGGGCTGGCGCGCGCTCGGCCTCGCGGGTGCCGAGATCGTCTTCAACCCCTCGGCGACCTCACGCGGACTGTCCGGTTACCTCTGGCAGCTGGAACAGCCGGCGGCGGCCGTCGCCAACGAGTACTTCGTCGGCGCGATCAACCGGGTCGGCGTGGAGGAGTACGGGGACAACGACTTCTACGGCACCAGCTACTTCGTCGACCCGGAGGCCCGGTTCGTGGGCGAGCCGGCGAGCGACAAGGAGACCGAACTCGTCGTCCGCGACCTGGACATGGCCAGGCTCCGCGAGGTCCGCGACCGCTGGCAGTTCTACCGGGACAGGGCACCGGGAACGTACGGCCCGCTGACGACTCCCTGAGGCACGGCACACCAGGGGCGCGGGGCTGCATCCGATGTGCGGCTACCGCCGCGCGAGCGCGACCAGCCGCACACGACCCGCACCCGACACCCGCGAGGAGCGACATGAGTACCCGCACCGTCATCCGCGGCGGCCTCGTCATCACGGCCTCCGACGAAATGCACGCCGACGTCCTGATCGAGGACGGCCGCATCGCCGCCCTCGCCGCCTCCGGCACCCCGGCCGCCGAGTCGTTCACCGCCGAGCGGACCATGGAGGCCACCGGGAAGTACGTGATCCCGGGCGGCGTCGACGCGCACACCCACATGGAGCTGCCGTTCGGCGGCACCTTCGCCTCCGACACCTTCGAGACGGGCACCCGGGCGGCCGCCTGGGGCGGTACGACCACGGTCGTCGACTTCGCGGTCCAGAGCGTCGGCCACTCCCTGCGCGAGGGCCTGGACGCCTGGCACGCCAAGGCCGAGGGCAACTGCGCCATCGACTACGGCTTCCACATGATCGTCTCCGATGTGAACCAGGAGACGCTCAAGGAGATGGACCTGCTGGTCGAGGAGGGCGTGACCAGCTTCAAGCAGTTCATGGCCTACCCGGGGGTCTTCTACTCCGACGACGGCCAGATCCTGCGCGCCATGCAGCGCTCCGCCGGGAACGGCGGCCTGATCATGATGCACGCCGAGAACGGCATCGCCATCGACGTACTCGTCGAGCAGGCCCTGGCCCGCGGCGAGACCGACCCCCGCTTCCACGGGGAGGTCCGCAAGGCCCTCCTCGAGGCCGAGGCCACCCACCGCGCCATCCGGCTCGCCCAGGTCGCCGGCGCTCCGCTCTACGTCGTGCACGTCTCCGCCACCGAGGCCGTCGCCGAACTGGCCCGGGCCCGCGACGACGGGCTCAACGTCTTCGGCGAGACCTGCCCGCAGTATCTGTTCCTGTCCACCGACAACCTCGCCGAGCCGGACTTCGAGGGCGCCAAGTACGTGTGCAGCACCCCGCTCAGGCCGAAGGAGCACCAGGCGGCACTCTGGCGGGGCCTGCGCACCAACGACCTCCAGGTGGTCTCCACCGACCACTGCCCCTTCTGCTTCACCGGCCAGAAGGAGCTCGGCCGCGGCGACTTCTCCAAGATCCCCAACGGCCTGCCGGGCGTGGAGAACCGCATGGACCTGCTCCACCAGGCCGTCGTCGACGGGCACATCTCCCGCCGCCGCTGGATCGAGATCGCCTGCGCCACCCCGGCCCGGATGTTCGGCCTCTACCCGAAGAAGGGCACCATCGCGCCCGGCGCCGACGCCGACGTCGTGATCTACGACCCGGCAGCCGAGCAGGTCATCTCCGCCGGCACCCACCACATGAACGTCGACTACTCGGCCTACGAGGGCAGGCGGGTCACCGGCCGCGTCGAGACCGTGCTCTCGCGCGGCACCCCCGTCATCATCGCACGCCAGTACACCGGGCACGCCGGGCACGGCGTCTACGCCCCGCGTTCCACCTGTCAGTACCTCACCTAGGAGCCCCGCGCATGGACTTCGGACTCGTACTGCAGACCGACCCCCCGGCCTCGCGGGTGGTCAGCCTGATGAAGCGCGCCGAGCGCAACGGCTTCAGCCACGGCTGGACCTTCGACTCCGCCGTGCTGTGGCAGGAACCCTTCGTGATCTACAGCCAGATCCTGGCCAACACCACGACACTGAAGGTCGGCCCGATGGTCACCAACCCGGGCACCCGCACCTGGGAGGTCACCGCCTCCACCTTCGCCACCCTCAACGACATGTTCGGCAACCGCACCGTCTGCGGCATCGGCCGCGGTGACTCCGCGATGCGGGTCGCCGGACGCAGACCCAACACCCTGGCCCGTCTCGGCGAGGCGATCGACGCGATCCGCGACCTCGCCGAGGGACGCGAGAGCGAGGTCGACGGGCAGCCGCTGCGCATCCCGTGGGTGCGGGACGGAAAGCTGCCCGTCTGGATGGGCGCGTACGGGCCGAAGGCGCTCGCCCTCACCGGGCGCAAGGCCGACGGATTCATCCTCCAGCTCGCCGACCCGTATCTGACCGAGTGGATGGTGAAGGCCGTACGCGCCGCGGCCGAGGAGGCCGGGCGCGACCCCGCCTCCGTCACCATCTGCGTCGCCGCCCCCGCGTACGTCGGCGACGACCTGGCGCACGCCCGCGAGCAGTGCCGCTGGTTCGGCGGCATGGTGGGCAACCACGTCGCCGACCTGGTCTCCCGCTACGGCGAGCACTCCGGCATGGTGCCCGAGGCGCTGACCGCGTACATCAAGGAGCGGCACGGCTACGACTACAGCCACCACGGACGGGCCGGCAACCCGTCCACGGACTTCGTGCCCGACGAGATCGTCGACCGGTTCTGCCTGCTCGGCCCGGCCGAGGCACACATCGAGAAGCTGAAGACGCTGCGTGAGCTGGGCGTGGACCAGTTCGCCCTCTACGACATGCACGACGCGCAGGAGACGACGATCGACGCCTACGGCGCGGAGATCATCCCGGCACTCAACAGCTGATCCGCACCACGCCGAAGGACACGCCATGACCGCGACCGTCCCGCCCGTGCCGTCCCAGGACCCCATACCCGACCCGGCGGGACGCGTCGAGCTCCCGCCCGGCACCACCCTCACCGACAGCCGTTTCGTCAACGACGACCTGCTGCCCGTACCGCTGGCCCGCCGCCGCTGGACGACGTACAACTTCACCGCCCTGTGGGTGGGGATGGCGCACAACATCCCTTCCTGGCTGCTCGCCTCCGGCCTGGTCGCGCTGGGCATGGACTGGAAGCAGGCCGTGTTCACCATCGCGCTGGCCAACGTCATCGTGCTCGCGCCGATGCTGCTCACCGGTCACGCCGGCCCCAAGTACGGCATCCCGTTCCCGGTGCTGGCCCGTGCCTCGTTCGGGCTGCGCGGCGCCAACCTGCCGGCGATGATCCGGGCCGGGGTGGCGTGCGCCTGGTTCGGCATCCAGACCTGGATCGGCGGCCAGGGCATCTTCGTGCTGCTCGGCAAGATGTTCGGCGGCTGGGCACAGGCCTCGGAGGTCGGCGGTCAGCCGTGGACGCTGTGGGTGTGCTTCGTCCTGTTCTGGGCGCTCGAACTGGCCATCATCTACCGGGGGATGGAGACCCTGCGCCGGTTCGAGAACTGGGCCGCGCCGTTCGTCATCGTCGGCGCGCTGGTGCTGCTGGCGTGGATCGCGAACAAGGCCGGCGGCCTCGGACCGCTGCTCGACCAGCCGTCCCGGCTCGGCTGGGGCGCCGACTTCTGGCCGGTGTTCTTCCCGTCCCTCATGGGCATGATCGCCTTCTGGTCGACGCTGAGCCTGAACATCCCCGACTTCACCCGCTTCGGTGCGGGCCAGCGCGCCCAGGTCTGGGGGCAGACCCTCGGACTGCCCACCACCATGACCCTGTTCGCGCTGCTGTCCGTGTTCGTCACGTCGGGCAGCCAGGCGGTGTACGGGGCCCCGGTGTGGGACCCCGTCGCGCTCGCCGCCGAGACCGACAACGTCTTCGGCCTGCTCTTCGCCCTGGTGACGGTGCTCGTCGCCACCATCTCGGTGAACATCGCCGCCAACGTGGTCTCCCCGGCGTACGACCTGGCGAACCTGGCGCCGCGGCTGATCAACTTCCGCACCGGCGCGCTGGTCACCGGTGTCGCCGGCGTGCTGATCATGCCGTGGAAGCTCACCGAGACACCCGAGCTGTACATCTTCACCTGGCTGGGCCTGGTCGGCGGGCTCCTCGGCACCGTCGCCGGCATCCTCATCGCCGACTACTGGATCGTCCGCCGCACCGCCCTGGACCTGACCGACCTGTACACGCCCGGCGGACGCTACTGGTACACGTCCGGCTGGAACCTGCGGGCCGTCGCCGCCTTCGTCGTCGGCGGGGTGCTCGCGGTGGGCGGCTCGCACTCCGCCACCGGCAAGGGGCCCTTCCCCGAGGACGGGCTGATCCCCTTCCTCAGGCCCCTCGCCGACTACGGCTGGGCGGTGGGTCTCGCGGCGTCGCTCCTGGTGTACGTCGCCCTGATGGCCGGGCGCCGGCGGGTGTGAGCGTACGGGTGCCTAGCGGGCCGTGCCGAAGTCCTGGGTCCAGTAGGCACCGGGCTGCGCCAGACCGACGCCGATCTCCTCGAACGCGCAGTTGAGGATGTTCGCCTTGTGGCCGGGGCTGGTCATCCAGCCCTGCATCACCTGCTCGGGCGTGGAGTAGCCGTAGGCGACGTTCTCGCCGTAGGTGCTCCAGGCGTAGCCGGCGCGGGTGATGCGGTCACCGGGGTCGGATCCGTCGGAGCCGGTGTGCGACATGGTGCCGCTCGCGGCCATGTCCTCGCTGTGGTTCTGCGCGGCCTCGGTCAGGGTGGTGTTCAGCTTGACCGGGGAGCAACCGGCCTTGCCGCGCTCGGTGTTGACGAGCTGCACCACTCGGGCGACGGCGCCGGACGCGGCGGGGGCCGAGGGGGTGGCGGTGGGCTCGGGGGCGTTCGTGCCGGGCTTCGGAGCGGACGCGCCGGGCGTCGGGGCGGCCTCCGTGGTGGTCGGTCTCGGTCTTGGGCGGCAGTTCGGGGACGATGCCGGGGTCG